>NZ_VJOL01000070.1 GCF_007556705.1 Tepidimonas thermarum
CACCTGCGGCAGCGCCGACCACAGCTCGGCCGAGGCGACCGTGGTCACTTCCCGCTGCCACGCCACCCCCCAGGCCAGTGCCAGCGCCAGCAGCGCGTGCGCCAGCAGCGCCAGCACCCACGGCAGCCAGCCCTGCGACGGCGGCGGCGGGCCCAGGTCCAGATCGTCGGCGGTGGCCTGCATGCCGCGCCTCGCTTCAGCGGCTGGCCGCGTCGGTTTGCACCGCCAGCCCAATGCGCGCCACGCCCGCGCGCTGCAGGGCGTCCATCACCTGCATCACCTGCTCGTAGGCAACGCGCTTGTCGCCGCTGATGATGACCGGCACGGCGCCCGTGGTGTCGGCCGCCGGCGGCCCCTGCAGGGCCTGCACGCGCGCGGGCAGCTCGCGCAGCGTGATGCGGTCGTCGGTGCCTGCGCGCGCGCTGTCGCGCAGGCGCAGGCCGCCGTCGCGCTCCACGATCACCTGCACGAAACGCTCGGGCTGGCGCGCCGCCTGCCCGACGCGCGGCAGCTCGACCTGGCTGGGTGCGATCAGCGGCGCGGTCACCATGAAGATGATCAGCAGCACCAGCATCACGTCGATGAACGGCACCATGTTGATCTCGGTGATGGCGCGGCGTCCTCGGCCGCGGGGGGCGATGGCGGGCATGCGCGGGCGTCTCCAGCGGTGGGGGCGGCGTCAGTGGCCGGCGGCTACGGTGCCGGCGTGCCGGTGCAAGATGTTCGAGAACTCATCGATGAAGGTCTCGAGCCGGTTGGACAGCCGGTCGATGTCATGCGCAAAGCGGTTGTAGGCCAGCACGGCCGGGATGGCCGCAAACAGCCCGATTGCGGTGGCCACCAGCGCCTCGGCGATGGCGGGGGCGACCGTGGCCAGCGTCACCTGCGTCAGCCCGGCCAGGCCGGTGAAGGCGTGCATGATGCCCCACACCGTCCCAAAGAGGCCGACATAGGGCGACACCGAGCCCACCGACCCCAAAAACGACAGGTTGACCTCGAGCGCGTCGAGCTCGCGCTGGTAGGCGGCGCGCATGGCGCGGCGCGCGCCGTCCAGCAGCGCATCGGGCTGGGTGATGCGGCGTTCGCGCAGTTTTTGAAATTCGCGCATGCCGCTGACGAAGATGCGCTCCATGGGGCTGCCGCTGCTGGCCTGGCGCAGCGAGGCGGTGTAGAGGTCCTGCAGGCTGCCGCCGGACCAAAAATCGCGCTCGAAGGCGTCGGTCAGGCGGCGCACCCGCCCCAGGGCGAACAGCTTGCGAAAAATGGCCGCCCAGCTGGTGATCGACACACCAATGAGCAGCAGCACCACCGCCTGCACCACCCACGAGGCGTTGAGCAGCAGTTCGAGGACGGAAAAACCATGCGTCATGGCGTCGGTTCCGACAGATCAGGGGTTGGCCGCGTGCCGGCGAGGGCGGCGGCGACTTCGGCCGGCAGCCGCGCGGGGCGCAGCTCGTCGCCCGCCACCCAGCCGATGCGCACCGTCCCCTCGCACAGCAGGGCAGGGACATCACCGGCGCGCCAGGCCTGTTGGTGCAGTGTCAGCGAGGCACGGCCAAGTTCCCGCACCTGGGTGCGGATGTCGAGCCGATCGTCCAGCCGGGCCGGGCGCAGGTAACGCGCCTCGACCGCGCTGACCACGAACATGCCGCCGCTGCGCTCGCGCAGTGCTTGTTGGCCCAAGCCCAGCGTGCGCAGCCATTCGGTGCGGGCACGCTCGAAAAATTTCAGGTAGTTGGCGTAGTAGACGATGCCGCCGGCGTCCGTGTCCTCCCAGTAGACGCGAATCGACCAGGTGTGGACCGGCGCGACGGGCGCCGCCTCAGCCGCGCCGGGCGGGGTCACGCATCACCTCCTCGCCGCGGATCTGCGGCGCCAGCCGGTTGAGCACGCCGTTGACGAACTTGTGCCCGTCGGTGCCGCCGAAGGATTTGGCGAGTTCGATGCATTCGTTGATGACGACGCGCCACGGCACGTCCGGGCAATGCAAAAACTCGTAGGCCCCAATCCACAACACCGCGTGCTCGATGGGCGAGAGCTCGGCCAGCGGACGGTCCAGCAGCGGCGCCAGGCGCGCGTCCAGGTCGGCCGCCTGCGCGATGCAGCCGTGCAGCAGCGCGTCGTAGTGGGCGCTGTCGGCCTTGTGAAAGCCGCTGAGGTCGCGCGTGAACAGGTCGATGTCGTGCGCCTCGTTGCGGCCCACCAGGTGTTGGTAGAGCCCTTGCAGGGCGAATTCCCGCGCGCGTGTGCGGGCGGACTTTTCGGAAGCTTTGGTCATGGGTCGTATTGTCCCAGACCGCGGGCCATGTCGGCTCAGTCGGCCGGGTAGCGCCGCAGCAGGGCGGCCATCTCCACCGCGACGCGCGCGGCATCGCGGGCTTTTTCGTCCTGGCGCGCCACGGCCTGCGACAGGTTTTCGGTGGTGAGGATGGCGTTGGCGATCGGAATGTGGTGGTCCAGCCCGACGCGGGTGATGCCCGCGGCCGACTCGTTGCACACCAGCTCGAAGTGGTAGGTTTCGCCACGGATCACACAGCCCAGCGCCACGAGCGCGTCGAAGCGGCCGCTT
Source organism: Tepidimonas thermarum (assembly GCF_007556705.1). Lineage (GTDB taxonomy): Bacteria > Pseudomonadota > Gammaproteobacteria > Burkholderiales > Burkholderiaceae_C > Tepidimonas > Tepidimonas thermarum. The sequence continues at coordinate 2,570 of NZ_VJOL01000070.1, forward strand.
TCGGCCATGGCCTGCAGGGCCAGCGGCACCTCCAGCGCGCCGGGGACCTGTTCCAGCACCACGTCCGCATCGGCCACGCCCAGCGCGCGCAGCTCATGGCGGCAGGCGGCCGCCAGCGCATCCGTGATCCCTTGGTTGAAGCGCGCCTGCACGATGCCGATGCGCAGACCGCGCCCGTCCAGCACCGGGCCCTCGCCCTTGTGGGCTCCCATCATGTCGGGTTTCCTTCCATCGGTTGGGGGTGCACGAAGCCGACCACCTCCAGCCCGTAGCCGGTCATGCTGGGCATGCGGCGCGGGTGGCCCAGCAGCTGCATGCGGTGGATGCCACAGTCGCGCAGGATTTGCGCGCCCACGCCATACGTGCGCAGGTCCATGCGCCCCCGCTCGGGCGCCTGCGCCGCGCGCGCCGTGCTGTCGAATTGCGCCAGCAGCTGCTCGGCCGACTCGCCGCAGTTGAGCAGCACCGCCACGCCCCGGCCCGCCTGCTGCAGGTGGCGCAGGCTGGCTTCCAGGCTCCAGGAGTGCATGCGGCGGCCCACCTCCAGCGCGTCCAGCACCGACAGCGGCTCGTGCACACGCACCGGCACCACGTCGTGCGGACCCCATGCGCCCGTGACCAGCGCCAGGTGCACGCCAGCACTGGTCTGGTCGCGGTAGGCATGGGCGGTGAAGGTGCCAAAGGCCGTGGTCAGTGGCCGGCTGCTGACGCGGCGCACCAGGCTTTCGGTGCGGCTGCGGTATTCGATCAGGTCCGCGATGGTGCCGATCTTGAGGCCGTGCACGGCGGCAAAGCGCTGCAAATCCGGCAACCTTGCCATGGTGCCGTCGTTGTTCATGATCTCGCAGATCACGGCAGCCGGTGTGCAGCCCGCCATGGCCGCGAGGTCGCAGCCGGCTTCGGTGTGACCAGCACGCATCAACACCCCACCATCGACCGCCTGCAGCGGAAAGACGTGCCCGGGCTGCACCAGGTCTTCGGGCCGCGCGTTGGGCGCAACCGCCACCCGGATGGTGTGCGCCCGGTCCGCGGCCGAGATACCGGTGGTCACCCCCTCGGCGGCTTCGATGGAGACGGTGAACGCGGTGCCCATTTTGGTGCCGTTGCGCGGCACCATCGGGGGCAGCCGCAGCTGCTCGCAGCGCTGGCGCGTCAGCGTCAGGCAAATCAGGCCGCGCCCGTACTTGGCCATGAAGTTGATCGCCTCGGGCGTGACGTGGTCGGCCGCCAGGACCAGATCGCCTTCGTTTTCGCGGTCTTCTTCATCGACCAGGATGACCATGCGGCCGGCGCGCAGGTCGGCCACGATGTCCTGGACCGGCGAGATGGGGGCCAGCGCGTCGGCGCTGACAGGGGCGTGGGTGTTCATGGTTGAACCTGTGCGAGGGAGAGCATCCGCTCGACGTAGCGTGCGATCATATCGACCTCCAGGTTGACCGCCGAACCGGCGGCCAGCGTGCCCAGCGCGGTGTGCTGCACGGTGTGCGGGATGAGGTTGATGCTGATTTCGCAGCCGTCGGCGCGGTCCGTGACCTGGTTGATGGTCAGGCTGACGCCGTTGACCGTGATCGACCCCTTGTAGGCCAGGTATTTGGCCAGGGCGGGCGGGGCCAGTACACACAGGTTCCACGACTCGCCCACGGGCGCCAGGCGGGTGACGGTGCCCACGCCATCCACGTGTCCGCTGACGATGTGTCCGCCCAGCCGGTCACTTGGGCGCACGGCTTTTTCCAGGTTGACCGGGCCGTTGCGGTCCAGCCCTGTGGTGCGCGCCAGCGACTCGGCCGACACGTCCACGGTGAACGTGCCCGCGCCCGGGTCGAGGCCGGTGACGGTCATGCAGGCGCCGTTGATGGCGATGCTGTCGCCCAGGGCGACGTCGCTGAGGTAGTCGGCGCCGGCGGCCACGTGCAGCCGCACGCCGTGGTTGGCGTCCGGGCCCAGCGGCTGCAGCCGCTCGATGCGCCCAACGCGCGTGATGATGCCGGTGAACATGCCCGGGATTGTCGCAGGTTCGGCCACGGCGGGTGGGGCGTCTGGTGCATCGGCGTGGGGCGCGCTACCATCGCAGCGGCCGTTGCCCGCATCCCCCTGGCAGACCATGGCCGCGTGGGCCGACCGCGCGCGCCGCCCTGGGGCGCGGTGCTGTGCGTACCCACCGATCCATCGCCGTGGCCCATCGTTTTGCCGCCCGCCTGACCGTGCCGGACTTCCGCAACCTGGGGGTTCAGCTGCGCCTGCTGTTGTTGGCCGAAGGGCTGTATGCGCTGTGGTGGTGGCTCGGGGCGCTGAGCGCCGGCCGCGCGTGGCCGGCGTGGCAGACGCGCAGCGCACTGTTCGAGCCGGCGCTGCTGACGCTGGCGGGCGTGCTGGCGCTGCTGGCGCCGTGGTTGCGGCGGCGCCCGCCGCGCACCGCGCTGGCCTGGACGGCGGTGGCCGCAGTGGCCGTGGCCCTGGGCTGGCGTGCCGCGTTGGCCGCTGTGGGCCTGCCCACCCCGACGCCGCCGGCGCTGCTCGTGGGCACGCTGGCGGTCTGGGCGGCGGTGGTCGCGTATTTCGACTGGCGCCACCACCGCCTCTCGCCCGCGCTCACCGAGGCCCGGCTGCAGGCGCTGCAGTCGCGTATGCAGCCGCATTTTTTGTTCAACAGCCTCAACAGCGTGCTGGCGCTGATGCCGCGCGACCCGGCGCGTGCCGAGGCGATGCTGGAGGATTTGGCCGAGCTCTACCGCGCGTTGCTGGCCGAGCCGCGCGCGCTGGTGCCGTTGCGTGAGGAGCTGGCGCTGGCGCGCGCGTATCTGGCGGTGGAACAGGTGCGCCTGGGGGAGCGTTTGCGCGTGGCCTGGCACGTCGATACCGCGCCGGCGGATGCGCTGCTGCCGCCCCTGACGCTGCAGCCGTTGGTGGAAAACGCCGTGCGGCACGGGGTCGAGCCGCAGCCCCTGGGTGCGTGCGTGACGATCGAGGCGTTTCGCGACGACCACCACCTGGTGCTGTTCGTGCGCAACCCGTTGCCGCCACCCGGCGCGGCCACGCGCGGCCACGGGCTGGCGCTGGCCAATTTGCGCGAGCGCTTAGCGTTGCACTACGACGCCGAAGCGCGGCTGCGCGTCTACGAGTCGGAGGGCGAATTCGTCGTGCAGGTGCGTCTGCCGATTCGGGCCGAGGGCGTCAGCCGCGCACCTCGTCGATCAGCGTCCTGAAGGCGTCCACGTCCTCGAAGCTGCGGTAGACGCTGGCAAAGCGCACATAGGCCACCTGGTCGAGTTCGCGCAGCTCCTGCATCACCCATTCGCCCAGGCGCTGCGACGGCACTTCGCGCGCGCCCTCGGCCAGCAGCTTTTCCTCGATGCGGGCGATGGCGGCGTCGAGCCGCTCGGTGCTGACCGGGCGCTTGCGCAGCGCCAGCGCGAGGCTGGCGCGCAGCTTGCCGGCGTCGTAATCGACCCGCCGGCCGTCCTTCTTGACCACCTGCGGAAACGTCACCTCGGCGCGCTCGTAGGTGGTGAAGCGCCGGTCGCACGCGCCGCAGCGGCGGCGCCGGCGCACGAACACCCCGTCGTCGGACTCGCGCGTCTCCACCACCTGGGTGTCGGCGTGTCCGCAGAAGGGGCACTTCATCGCGTCACCCGTAGACGGGGAAGCGCCGCGTCAGCTCCGCCACCTGCGCGCGCACGCGCGCCAGCGTGGCGGCGTCGTGGGGGGCGTCGAGCACATCCGCAATCAGGTGGGCGGTCTGGCGTGCCTCCTCTTCGCGGAAGCCGCGCGTGGTCATCGCCGGGGTGCCCAGCCGGATGCCGCTGGTGACCATCGGCTTTTGCGGGTCGTTGGGGATGGCGTTTTTGTTGACGGTGATGTGCGCCTGGCCCAGCAGCGCCTCGGCTTCCTTGCCGGTGATGCCCTTGGCGCGCAGGTCCACCAGCATCACATGGCTTTCGGTGCGGCCGCTGACGATGCGCAAGCCGCGCTGCTGCAGCGCTTCGGCCATGGCCTGGGCGTTGCGCACGACCTGTTGCTGGTAGGCCTTGAATGCGGGTTGCAACGCCTCTTTGAACGCCACCGCCTTGGCCGCGATGACGTGCATCAGCGGGCCGCCCTGCAAGCCGGGGAAGACCGCGCTGTTGATCGCCTTTTCGTGCTCGGCCTTCATCAGGATGATGCCGCCGCGCGGGCCGCGCAGGCTCTTGTGTGTGGTGGAGGTGACCACGTCGGCGTGCGGCACAGGGTTGGGGTACACACCCGCGGCGATCAGGCCGGCGTAGTGCGCCATGTCCACCATGAAGATGGCGCCGATCTCCTTGGCCACGCGTGCAAAACGCTCGAAGTCGATGCGCAGGCTGTAGGCGCTGGCGCCGGCGATGATCAGCCGGGGCCGGTGCTCGCGCGCCTTGGCCTCCATCGCGTCGTAGTCGATCTCCTCGCGGTCGTTCAGACCGTAGGAGACGACGTTGAACCACTTGCCCGACATGTTCAGCGCCATGCCGTGCGTGAGGTGGCCCCCTTCGGCCAGGCTCATGCCCATGATGGTGTCGCCGGGCTTGAGGAAGGCGAGGAACACCGCCTCGTTGGCGCTGGCACCGCAGTGCGGCTGCACGTTGGCGGCTTCGGCACCGAAGAGCTGCTTGACGCGGTCGATGGCCAGTTGCTCGGCCACATCCACGTGCTCGCAGCCGCCGTAGTAGCGGCGGCCGGGGTAGCCCTCGGCGTATTTGTTGGTCAGCTGCGTGCCCTGCGCCGCCATGACGGCGGGCGAGGCGTAGTTTTCGCTGGCGATGAGCTCGATGTGCGCCTCCTGGCGGGCGTTTTCAGCCTGGATGGCGGCCCACAGCTCGGGGTCGGTGCGGTCGATGAGGATGGTGCGGTCAAACATGGGCTGTCGGGAGGGGTCGGTGGACCCGTGGCTGCGGGGCGCCACGGGCTGCCCAGGCGAACGGCGGGCCGCCGCGGCGCAGGGCGCCGCACACGGTGCGCGCTTCCCCGTGGTGACCCCACGTCGGCCGCGGCCGGCCCCCTGCGGGACCGCCCGGCCTATCGCCAGTCGCGCGCGCGTCGATTGTACTGCGGCCGCTTCGATGCCACGGCGCAGCCGATGGGCTGCCCCACCGCGGGATCACGAGGCCCGCGCGGGCGCCGCTGCCGCGGCTT
>NZ_VJOL01000071.1 GCF_007556705.1 Tepidimonas thermarum
TAGTCGGAAAAGCTGGTCTGCATCATCGCTGCTACTGCCCCCAAGCCGTACCAGGGATTGTTCCACATCCTGCGGCGCTCAGGCTTCCCGCGCAGGGGGCGGGAGGGGAATAAATCAGTGTTTCCCTTCTTCATCATATTCCATGTTGTCGTAAGCATCGATGTCGATGTACCCATGGAGTGAGATTGTGATCGTGCCGCCACCGCCGTCGTTGATTCCGTAGCCTTGGTGCAACGCTTCAGTGAGCGCCACGCCAAGCTGTTCAACGGCTTCGCGCGGGGGCAGCGTCTCGGTTTGCGTGAGGTCTTGTTCGTTGACCGCCATCGTGGCGGTTGTCTCTTGGGGTTAGCGTTTGGGGGTGGTGCGGCGCGTCGCGGGGCGAGCGGACGCGCGCGCAGGGGTGCGGCGCGCGCCGGCGCGGGCGCCCTCGCGCGGCTCGAACGCGAAGTTGACCTTGCCGGCTTCGGCGTCCCACACCAGCTGCGCCTTGAAGGGGCGGCGCGTGCGGTTGGACACGAAGCCCTCCAGCCAGTCGGTTTTGCCGCTGGCCAGCAGCTTGGCCATTTGTTCGGGCGCGATGGGCTGCTGCAGGATGGTGGTGGCGCTCTTGAAGTCGCACGTCGGCGTGGGCTGCTGCGGCGTGGGCACGGCGCGGCTGCACACGTAGTGGCTGCCGTGCTCGACCACGGGGCTGCCGCACTTGGGGCAGGGGCCCAGGGATGCGCGGTCGCTGAGGTCCACCGGTGCGCCGTCGTCGCCCTGGTCGTCGTCGCCAAAGTCGAATTCCAGCTTCCACTGCCCGTCCGCATCGGGCGCCACGGTCAGCTCGGCGCTAAACGGCCAGCCGGCTTTGGAGCGGAAGCCTTCCAGCGGGCCGATGCGGTGCGTGCGCAGCAGGGTTTCGACCTCCTCCAGCTCGAACACGCGCCCGCCCGGCGCCTTGGGCAGGGAAAAGCCACAGCCCGGCCCGGCGCCGTGGGGCCCCGTGCAGGCGTAGCGGCGGTAGTTTTCCTTGACCACCCCGCCGCACTGCGGGCACGGGGTGTGCAGGGTGGCGTAGTCGCCCGGCACGGTGTCGCGATCGTATTCCTTGGCCTTGCGCACGATGCGCTCGGTCATGGCGGCGATGTCGCGCATGAAGGCCTCGCGGCTGAGCTGGCCGCGCTCCATGAGCGAGAGCTTGTGCTCCCACTCGCCGGTCAGCTCGGGGCGGGAGAGCTCCTCCACGCCCAGCCCGCGCAGCAGGGTCATGAGCTGGAACGCCTTGGCCGTGGGGATGAGTTCGCGCCCCTCGCGCACCAGGTATTTTTCGCCGATCAGCCCTTCGATGATGGCCGCGCGCGTGGCCGGCGTGCCCAGGCCCTTGTCGGCCATGGCGCTGCGCAGCTCCTCGTCCTCCACCATCTTGCCCGCGCCTTCCATCGCGGCCAGCAGCGTGGCTTCGTTGTAGCGCGCGGGCGGGCGGGTTTGCTTGCCCTCGGCACGCGCGTCCTGCGTCAGCACGCGCTCATCGGGCTGCACCGGCACCAGGCTTTGGCCTTTGTCGCCGGGGCGCGCGCCGTCCACGTCCTCGGCGGCTTCCTTGCCATAGACGGCCATCCAGCCGGGTTTGACGAGCACCTTGCCTTCGGTTTTGAAGTGGTGCGTGGCGCCGGCCACGGGCACCTCGGTGATGCGCGTGGTGACCCAAAACTCCGCCGGGGGGTAGAAGACGGCGATGAAGCGGCGCACCACCAGGTCGTAGAGCTTTTGCTCGGCCTCGCTCAGGCCATGCGGGACCTGCGGCGTGGGGATGATGGCAAAGTGGTCGCTGACCTTGGCGTTGTCGAAGACGCGCTTGGTGGGGCGCACATAGCTTTGCTCGAGCGCGACGCGGGCGTGCGGCGCCAGGTGGTGCAACGGGCTGTCGGCCAGCACCTGCAGGGTTTGGCGGACCGTGCCCAGGTAGTCCTCGGGCAGGGCGCGCGAATCGGTCCGGGGGTAGGTCAGGACCTTGTGTTTTTCGTACAGGCTTTGCGCCAGGGCCAGCGTGGTCTTGGCCGAAAAGCCAAAGCGGCCGTTGGCCTCGCGCTGCAGGCTGGTCAGGTCGTAGAGCAGCCCGCAGGCCTGCGTGGTGGGGTTGGACTCTTCGCGCACCCGCGCCGGCTGGCCGCGCACGGCCTCGACGATGGCGCGTGCCTCGGCCTCGGACCACAGACGCTCGGGCTTGCGCTCGGGGTCGGCGGCGTCGCCCTGCGGCTTGCGAAACGCGGGGTCGAACCAGCGCCCGGGGTAGGTGCCGGCCTGCGCCGCGAAGGTGGCGTGCACTTCCCAGTAGTCGCGCGGCCGGAAGGCGCGGATTTGCTCCTCGCGCTCCACCACGATGGCCAGTGTGGGCGTCTGCACGCGCCCGACGGTGGTCAGGAAAAAGCCCCCATCGCGCGAGTTGAACGCGGTCATCGCGCGCGTGCCGTTGATGCCGACCAGCCAATCGGCCTCGGAGCGGCTGCGCGCCGCATCGGCCAGTGGGCGCATCTGCTCGTCGCTGCGCAGCTGCTCGAAGCCTTCGCGGATCGCCTGCGGCGTCATCGACTGCAGCCACAGGCGCTGCACGGGTTTGCCCAGCGGCTTGGGGTGCCCGGCTTTGTCGGTGCCGCCGGCGTACTGCTCGATGAGGCGAAAGATCAGCTCGCCCTCGCGCCCGGCGTCGCAGGCGTTGACCAGCGTGCCCACGTCCTTGCGCCGCGCCAGCTTGACGATGGCGTTGAGGCGCGCCTTGGTTTTGTCGATGGGCTTGAGCTCGAAGTGCGGTGGGATCACCGGCAGGTGGGCAAAGCTCCATTTGCCGCGCTTGACGTCGTAGGCCTCGGGCGCGGCGATCTCGACCAGGTGACCCACGGCGGAGGTGACGATGTAGCGCTCGTTTTCGTAGTACTCGTCGTGTTTGTCGAACTTGCCGCTGACGGGCGTGAGCGCGCGCACGATGTCGAGCGCCACCGACGGCTTTTCGGCGATGACCAGGGTTTTGGGGGCGGGTTGCCCCGTGGCGGAACCAGCGGTATTCATCTCTACAATGCTCCGAGCGCGCTGCAACGCGTCGCGGACGGGCCCAGCGCCCCTCCCTCGCGCGCGCACGCGCGCTCACACAACTACCTTAGCAAACTTTTGCCACTTGCCACGCGCGGGCCGGGCCCGCGTGTCACGCCGCCGACCGATGCCCATCGTGCCCGATCCTGCCCCGAGCGCCGACGCCAGCGCCGCGCTGGCGCGGCTGCACGCCGGCGCCGAGGCGCTGTGGCAGGCGATCGGCCCGGCCTGGCCGGACCTGTCGGTGGAGGTGGTGCCGGCGATCGACTCCACCAACGCCGAGCTGATGCGCCGCGCGCGCGCCGGCCGCACCGAGCCGGTGGTGCTGGCCGCGCTGCAACAGCACGCGGGCCGCGGGCGGCTGGGGCGGCCGTGGGTGACCGTGCCGGGCGCGTCGCTGGCGCTGTCGATCGGCTGCCGGCTGGCGCCCGCCGACTGGTCGGGCCTGTCGTTGGCGGTGGGGCTGGCGGCGGCGCAGGCGCTCGATCCGGCCGTGCGGCTGAAGTGGCCCAACGACCTGTGGTGGGAGGGCCGCAAGCTCGGCGGCATCCTGATCGAAACCGCCAGCGCCGGGACCGCGGCCGAGCGCGCACGCTACTGTGTGATCGGCCTTGGCGTCAATCTGGCCACGCCCGCCCTGCCCGCCGACGCGCCGCCCGATGCGGTGGCGCCCACCGGCCTGGACAAGCTGGCGCGTGCCCAGGGACGCCAACCGTGGGACCTTGGAGACGCACTGGCGGCGCTGGGGACGGCGGTGCTGCGGGCCTTGCCGGCGTTCGAGCGCGCCGGGTTTGCGCCGCTGGTGGCCCAGTACGACGCGCGCGACGCGCTGCGCGGCCGCCCGGTGCGCCTGAGCGACGGCAGCGAGGGCGTCGCCGATGGGGTGGACCCCGACGGGGCGCTGCGGCTGCGCACGGCCAGCGGCTGGCGCGCCGTGCGCCAGGGTGAGGTGAGCGTGCGGCCATGCTGAGGGGACTCGTCATCGTGCTGCTGCTGGCCAATGCGCTGCTGTGGGCGTGGCGGCAAGGCTGGCTGGGCGACGCGGGGCTGGGGGCGGCGCCATCGGGGCGCGAGCCCGAGCGCCTGGCGCAGCAGGTCGAGCCGCACCGGCTGCGCCTGCTCAACCCGCCCGGTGCGGCGCCAGCGCCCCCGGACGTGGCTGCGGCGCCGGCCACGGCAGCGCCCGAGGCGCCAGCGAACGACACGCCGTCGGCGCCGGCCGACGCGGCAGCAGGCCCGTCCGCGCTGCCGGCCGAGCCACGGCGCTGCTGGCAGCTCAGCGCGCTGCCCGCCGCCCAGGCCGAGGCCCTGCGGCGCAGCGCCGACACCGATTCCGCGCTGCGGGGCCGTGTGACCGAAATCGCGGCCACGCTGGCGCCGCGCTGGATCGTGTACCTGGGCAAATTTCCGAGTGCCGAGGCCTTGCAACGGCGCCGGGCGGAACTTCGCCAGGCCGGCATCGACCAGCGCGAGGTGAACGTGGCCGCGCTCAGCCCCGGGCTGGCGCTGGGCACCTACTCCACCGAGGAGGCCGCCCGCAAGGCGCTGCAGGACGTGCAGCGGCAGGGGGTGCGCGACGCCCGCGTGGTGCAGGAGCGCGCCGAGACGCGGCTGCTGACCCTGCGCTGGCCCGACCTGACGGCGGCCGAATACAGCCGCCTGCAGGCCGCGCTGGGGGCCGCCGCCAAAGGCCTGCAGGCCTGCCCGTGACGGGCAGGCGGCGTGGCGTCAGGCGCGCGCGACCACGCGCGCCATCTCCAGGCACTTGGCGGCGTAGCCCCACTCGTTGTCGTACCAGGCCACCACTTTGATGAAGGTGTCGTCCAGCGCCATGCCCGCCTTGGCGTCGAAGACGCTGATGCAGCTCTCGCCGCGGAAGTCGGTGGAGACCACCATGTCCTCGGTGTAGCCCAGCACGCCGGCCATGCCGCCGTCGGCCACCGGGCGCTCGCTCATGGCGCGCATTTCGGCGCAGATGTCGGCGTAGCTGGCCGGGCGCTCGAGCTCGCAGGTCAGATCGACCACCGACACGTCGCTCGTCGGCACGCGGAAGGACATGCCGGTGAGCTTTTTGTTGAGCGCCGGAATGACCTTGCCCACCGCCTTGGCCGCGCCGGTGCTGCTGGGGATGATGTTGTCCAGGATGCCGCGCCCACCGCGCCAGTCCTTGCGCGAGGAGCCATCGACCGTTTTCTGGCTGGCCGTGGTGGCGTGCACGGTGGTCATGAGGCCGCGCCGGATGCCCCAGCGGTCGTGCAGCACCTTGGCCACGGGCGCCAGGCAGTTGGTGGTGCAGCTGGCGTTGCTGATCACCGCCTCGCCCGCATACTGGTCGTGGTTGACGCCATAGACGAACATCGGCGTGTTGTCCTTGGACGGTGCCGAGATGACCACCTTGCGCGCGCCGGCTTCCAGGTGCACCTCGCAGCTTTCGGCGGTGAGGAATTTGCCGGTGCACTCCAGCACCACGTCCACGCCCATCTCGCCCCAGCGCAACTGCGGGTCGTCGCGCTCGTGGCTCAAGGCGATGCGCCGGCCGTTGACGATGAGGGCGTCGCCGTCGTGCGTGGCGGTGCCGCGAAAGCGCCCGTGCACGCTGTCGTAGCGCAGCATGTAGGCCAGGTAGTCCGGGGCTTTCGGGTCGTTGATGCCAACGATCTCGATGTCGTCAAAGCCCTCTTGCAGCGCCGCGCGCAGCGCCAGTCGTCCGATGCGGCCAAAGCCGTTGATGCCAACACGAATGGTCATGTGTGATCCCCTGGGATGAAGTCAATCCGAACGATGCCGATGACGAAACCGGTACGTAACCGCTGCGCGGGCAAGGGGCCGACGGCGCGACCGCGTGGGCACGCGCCGTGGCGTGCCTCAGGCGGTGCGCTGCAACACCGCGCGCACGGTGGCGGCGACGTTGTCGGCGCTAAAGCCAAACAGCTCGAACAGCTGCGCGGCGGGGGCCGATTCGCCGAAGCGGTCCAGCCCGACGACGGCGGCGCAGCCGTATTTCCACCAAAAATCGCTGCAGCCGGCTTCGACGGCGATGCGCGGCAGCGCCGGCGGCAGCACGGCCAGCCGGTAGTCGAGCGGCTGGCGGTCGAACACGGTGGTGCTGGGCATGGACACGACGCGCGTGGGCACGCCCTCGGCGGCGAGCCGCGCTTGCGCCTGCAGCGCCAGCGCCACTTCGGAGCCGGTGGCGATGATCACCGCCTTGGCCTTTTGGCCGGGTTTGAAGCCGGCGGCCTCGGGCTCGGCCAGCACATAGCCGCCGCGCGCGATCGCCTCCAGCCCGCTGGCCTGCGGTGCCCGTGCCGAGGGTGGCTTGGGGGCGTAGGGCAGGTTTTGGCGGCTCAGCAGCAGCGCCGTCGGGCGCTCGCGCTGGCGCAGCGCCTCGCCCCAGGCGACCGCGGTCTCCGCCGTATCGGCCGGGCGCCAGACATCCAGGTTGGGGATCAGGCGCAGGCTGGCGGCGTGCTCGACAGGCTGGTGCGTGGGGCCGTCCTCGCCCAGGCCGATGGAGTCGTGCGTGAAGACGTGGATGACGCGCTGCTTCATGAGCGCGGCCATGCGGATGGCGTTGCGGCTGTAGTCGCTGAAGGTCAGGAAGGTGCCGCCGTAGGGGATGTAGCCGCCGTGCAGGGCGATGCCGTTCATGATCGCGGCCATGCCAAACTCGCGCACGCCGTAGTGGATGTGGCGGCCCGGGCGGCCCTGTGCGTCGCGTACGGGCTGGCCATCGGCACCCATGCGCAGCGCGGGGGTGGCCGCGGTCTGTGTGAGGTTGGAGCCGGTCAGATCGGCCGAGCCGCCCAGCAGCTCCGGCAGCGCGGCGGTCAGCGCCTCCAGCGCGAGCTGGCTGGCCTTGCGCGTGGCCACGGTCTGCGCCTGCGCATGCTGTTGGGCGATGAGGTCCGCCAGACGCGCCTCGAAGTCGGCGGGCAGCTCCCCGCGCATGCGGCGCTCGAACTCCGCCGCCAGCGCCGGGTGCTCGGCGGCGTACGCCGCAAAGCGCCGCTGCCAGGCGGCCTCGGCGGCGGCGCCGTGGGCGCGCGCGTCCCAGGCGGCGTAGAGCTCGGCCGGGATCTCGAACGGCGGGTACGGCCAATCCAGCGCCTGCCGCGTCGCGGCCAC
>NZ_VJOL01000072.1 GCF_007556705.1 Tepidimonas thermarum
GCGCCATCCAGTCCGTTCTCGAGCAAGATCGCATAAGCGGCTTCCAAGGGGTTGGTTTCGACTCGTATTGCCATGAGGGTTACACTCCTTTCTCGAAGTCATGGCGTCAGACCCACCCTCGCGCTGTCTGCTGGGCGGGGAGCGTAGGCGCGTAGCGCCGGAGATCCCCGCCCAGCAGACAACCGGCAAAATGGAATTTACAGAAAGAACGATACACAACTTACGCGTGGCGTCATGCTCGCGCGCGGTTTGTTCGAGCTGGTGATCGGCAGCATTGTGCTCTGGTTGGCCCTGGTTTGGGGGTTGGTGCAGGCGTTGCGCATTCGTTTGCTGGCGATGCTGCACCTGGGTGTGCTGTGGCTGGGTCTGGCGTACTGTCTGCTCGGGGCCGCTCAGCTGCTGGGATTGAAGCAAGGCGTGCCGCTGCTGGGGTTGGGCGCCTGGCATGCGCTGACCATGGGTTTTCTGGGGTCCATTTTGTACGCCATGGTGACCCGCGTCTCCTGTGGCCATGGCGGGCGCAAGTTGCTTGCGGACGAGGCGACTTGGTGGGGATTTTGGGTGCTGCAAGGCAGTGTGGTGTTGCGGGTGGGCAGCGCCATGTGGCCGGATGAGGCGGTGGGGCTGCTGCTGGCGGTGAGCACGTGGTGTGCGGCGCTGATTCCCTGGGGTATGCGTCTTTTGTCCTGGTATGGGCGTCCACGCCCGGACGGTCGTCCGGGTTGAGGCGGTGGAGAAAAACCACATGCAATCTTTGGTGCGCGATGGTACGCGCGGGGAGGGTGTGCCCCGATGGGCATGGCCAGTTCAGGCCCTGTTGGGGCGTTTTCGCCTGGGCGCCAAGCTAGCGTTGGTCGTTGGGGTGCTGCTGGCGCTGCTGCTGGTGGTGCTGGGCCTGCATGTGCAACAGCGGTGGCAAGAGACCCAGCGGGCGCGCATGGCCGAGCGCGGCGCTGGGGTGGTGTTGGCCGTGGGTGATGTCATCGTAGCCACTCAGACCCACCGTGGCCTGACCAACCGTTGGCTCGCGGGTGATGCCGCATCGGCGCCCGAGCGCGAGGCGGCGGCGCGCCGCTGGCAGGCCAGTGTCGCTGCGTTGGATGCGCAGCTGCAGGGGCAACCCGCGCTCGATCCGGATCGGCGCTGGTCTGCCCTTCGCGACGCGAGCCTAGCGTTGTTCCAGGTTCGTGAAACGGATGAGCGCGCGCATGTGTTCGAGGCGCATTCCGAGCTCGTGCAGGCGCTGCTGGCGCTGTCGCGGCAGGTGGGCGAGTTTGCGGGGCTGTACCTGTTGCCCCATGCCGATCTGTGGGCCTTGCAGGACATCGTCGTCGATCGTGTGATGCCCCTGGCCGAAGATATCGGCGTGGCACGCGGCATGGGCAGCGGTCTTTTGGCCGGTGGCGTGCGCGACGAGGCGGTGGTGGCGTCGGTGTTGGGTCACCTCGCACGCGCCGAAGCGGCCACCGCTGTCGTCGCCGATCGCTTGCGCATGGCGCAGCGGCATGGTGGCCCGGCGTTGACGTCGTGGGAAGCCGCACAACAGCGCATCCGGGTAATGCGCGCGTTGGCCGAACAGGCTTTTGCGGGGCAAGCGTCGGCGGTGACCGCGCAAGCCTTCTTTGCCGCGGGCACGCAGGCCATCGACGCCGTGATGGCCTTTCGCGCCGATGTGTCGCACGTGCTGGCGGACGGTTTGCGGCAGACGTCCCAACGGGCCATGCGGGGGCTGGTGGTGGCTTCGGCCGGCGCTGTGGTGCTGATGCTGGCGGTGGCCTATGTGGCCACGGCGTTGGTGGTTGTGATGCGCGTGAGCATTTCGGAGGCGCTGCGCGTAACCCACGCCACCGCCCAGGGGGACTTGACCGTCGGCATCGAGGTGCAAGGCGCGGACGAACTGGCCGACTTGCTGTTGCAGATTCACCACATGCAAGAGCGGTTGCACCATGTGCTGGGCCGTATCCATGAAGCCGCCAACGTGGTGGGGGATGCCTCGCACGAGATCACAGCCGCCAACATGGATTTGAGCGCACGCACCGAACAGCAGGCCGCCGCCGTCGAGCAGACCGCATCCACCGCCGGCGCGGTGCAGCAGGCCATGCAGAGTCACCTGCTGACGGCACAACAGGTCCGCGCCATGAGTGCCGAGGCGGTGCGGGGCGCGCAGGGCGTCGGGGAGCTGGTGGCCGAGCTGGCGCATGCCATGCGCGATCTGGACGCTTCGTCTAAGCGGATCGGCGAGATCGTCACTGTCATCGACACCATCGCGTTTCAGAGCAATATTTTGGCCCTCAATGCTGCGGTGGAGGCCGCGCGGGCTGGTGAGGCCGGCCGCGGGTTTGCCGTCGTGGCCAGCGAGGTGCGGGCGCTGGCGCAACGCAGTGCCCAGGCGGCGGGGGAAATTCGCACCATCGTCGATGACAATATCCAACGCATGGCCACCGGAGCGCAACGGGCGCAACAGGCCGATCAGGCGGTGGCAGGTGCCGCGGCGCGCATCCAAGCGGTCTGCGAAGCTGTTGATTCGTTGGCCGTGCAGACCCGCGGCGATGCACAGCGGCTGGATCAAATCTGCACAGCCATGGGCCAACTCAACGAGGTGACACAGAGCAATGCCGCACTCGTGGAACAAAATGCCGCCGCGGTTCGCACGCTCGACGACCAGGTGCAGAGGTTGCGTGCGCAGGTGAATCGTTTCAAACTTCGGCTTGCACCCGTCTGAATCCGTATGGCTTCTTGCTTGGTAACGTCATCCCCCGCGGCCCTGGCAGAACCCGCCGGGATCGAGGATGCCGACTGGGCGCTGGCATGGATTGCCAAGCGCCAAACCGTCTTGCCCAAGCGGCTGCATCCACCGGGACCCAGTGCAGACCAAGTGCAACGGTTGCTGATGGCGGCAGCGGCTGCTCCGGATCACGGGTGCCTGCTGCCGTGGCGCTTCATCGACGTGCCAGGACACGCCCGCGATGCACTGGGCGAGGTGTTTGCCCAGGCGTTGCACGAGCGCGATCCCGCTGCCACCCCCGAGCAGTTGGCACAGGCCCGCGACAAGGCGCGGCGCGCGCCACTGCTCTGGTTGCTTGTGGTCGACAGCGGCGCCAAAGAGGTGGATGTGCCGCTGCACGAGCGTTTGATCAGTGCCGGCTGCGCGGTGCAAAACGTCCTGTTGATGGCCACGTTCATGGGTTACGGATCCGCGTTGACCAGTGGCAAGGCGCTCGCATCGCCCATGTTGCGACAGGCGTTTGGGTTGGCTGCGACCGAGTTGCCGGTATGTTTTGTGAGCATCGGGACCGTGGCGCAGGCGCGGGCGGTTCGCGAGCGGCCTGTGCTGCAGCGGCTGATTTCCTCCTGGGCGCCGGATCAACCACCGCCGAAGGCCAATCCATGATCCTTTCGCGCCATGCTTTGCAGGGGATCTCCTCCCCCGAAGCCGATCACGCACAACCCTTCGAGTGGTTGCGCGCCTGCCATGACCGCGTCGAGCGCATGCTCGATCTTTTGCAGCGGCTGCATGAACACGTGCAGCGACACGGCGCCGATGCGCAGGCGGTTGACGCGGCGGCCCAGGTCCAGCGCTACTTCGATCTCGCCGCACCGCTGCACCACGAGGACGAAGAGCGCCATGTGTTTCCGCGCGTGCTGGCGCTGGGTGATCCGCGCCTGCGCGCACTGGTGTCGCGTTTGCAGGACGACCACGCGGCAATGGCCTCTGATTGGACGGGGTTGCGCGGGCGGCTGCACGCCCTGCAGGCGGCCGCCGGGGATGTTACCTGGCGTTGGACCGAGCACGACCACCGATGGCTGGCGCAATTCGCGCAGCGTTACAAGCTCCATATCGCGGCGGAAGAAGACGAGGTCTTTGCAGCCGCGCTGCAGGCGATGACCAAGGCCGAACAAGCGGCGATGAGTGAGGATATGCTGCGCCGCCGGGCGATCGCACCCTCTGTGCGCGGATCATCGTGAAATCGGCAGTGCTGGGCCGTCTCCCGGGGCTCAAGCTGCCTCGAAGCGGGGAAACAGCACGTCATTTTCCAGGTGGATGTGCTGCGTCAGGTCATCGACGAATTGCCGCACACCCGCATAAAGCGCGTGCCATGTGTGGCACGTCTGGGCGGGGAGCGTCAGATCGTGCGTGAGCGCTCGCAGGCGGTTCAGCTGCTGTGCGTGGGCGTCGTGCTCTTGGCGCATGACGCCGATCGGAAAGCGTGCCATGGGTGAGTCCGCGATCAACAGCGGAAAAAGTATCTGTTCCTCCTTGGCCATGTGTTGGTGCAGCTCCGCCTGCATCGCCTCCAAAAGTGCGCGCAGCCCGGCGGGCACGTGAGGGTGCTGCGCATGCATGGCTTCGACCTGGGTGGCCAAGCGAATCAACTCCGGTAGCTGTTGGCGGTGGACGTCGTGGTAGCGGTGCAGGATGTGCTCGATCAGCTCGACTGGCTCCGTTGGCGCGGTCGCCTGCGCAGGCGGCACAGCCGCGGTGTCGACGGTCGTATCAGGCCGATCTTGGTGAACCATGGCGGCAAACCTCAAAGTGGCATTGGTTATGCATATTATGGGGCTGTCGTGAGCCCGTGACCATCGTCCGATCGGACGATGCTTCGCCCCACCATCGCGCACAATCGCTTTATGCGCCTGACTCTCTGGACCGATTACAGCCTGCGCGTGTTGATGCACTGCGCCGCGTGCGAGGGCGCCGGCCGGCGCGCCACCATCGCAGAGATGGC
This sequence comes from Tepidimonas thermarum, assembly GCF_007556705.1. Classification (GTDB taxonomy): domain Bacteria; phylum Pseudomonadota; class Gammaproteobacteria; order Burkholderiales; family Burkholderiaceae_C; genus Tepidimonas; species Tepidimonas thermarum. Next base: position 4,728 of record NZ_VJOL01000072.1, read on the forward strand.
GCGTATGCACGGCGTGTCACGCCACCACCTGACCAAGGTCGTGGTGGCGCTGGTGCATGGGGGGTGGTTGCTGGGGCAGCGCGGGCGCGGCGGCGGCTTGCGGCTGGCACGTCCTGCGTCGCACATCTGCGTTGGCGATGTCGTGCGCTGGGCCGAACGCGATTTTCAGCTCGTGGCGTGCATGGCGCCTGAGGGGCAAAATGCCTGCCTGTTGATGCCGGGATGTCGACTGCGGGGCGCGCTCCACGAGGCCTTGCAGGCGTATCTGGGCGTTCTCGATGGTTATACGCTGGCGGACCTGGTTCCCGTCGCGTGGGCACCGCTGACGCGGGAGGCGCTTCAGCGCCCGGTTGCAACCAACCAAAAGCCCGCTGGGTGATGGAAGATGGCGGTCCCCACGATGTGGGCGGCCAAGATCAGGGCCAGGATCCCCGCCAGCGCATGACCACGCGGGGTGCGCGCCCGCCGCAAGGCCCAGCTGCCGCTGACGATGTAGCCTATCAGCAGTATCCACTTCATCCACAGCCAGGCGGGGATGTCGTGTGCCCAACCGCGTGTCACGAGCAGGCCCACGCCCGCCGTCAGCAGCACGGTGTCGATGGCGACGCTGAGCATCCGTACGTCGGCGCGCAGGGGCCAGCGTGCGCCCTGCAGCACCCCCAGCCAGCGCAGCAGGAACAGCCCCAGACTCGCCACGACCGTGGCGATGTGCAGCTCAAGCCAGCCTCCGACCATAAACGCAGGCGATTCCATCAGGGTAGCAGAAAGGTTGCGGCTGCACGGGCAGAGTCGTGACCGTCTTCCACCACGAACGTGACCCGGCGCGCGCCCGAACCCATGCGCGAAACCTGGGCGTGCGGCAGCACCAGCCGCACCGGCACGCGCAGCTGGCTGGCAGCGCCGACGATGACGGGCTGCGCGCTGCCGACATGCACCTGCACACCCTCCAAATCGACCGCATCGATGGTGTACCGCGCCGGCTGTTCGGTGCGGTTGGTGATCAACAGTTGGTAGGTATTTTCCACCCCCTCGGCGCCAAGATTGGCCAGCGTGCCACGGTCGCGCAAGGCGTCTAGTGCGACGCCAGGGCGCAGCGCCAGCGACAGCGCCACCCCCAGCACCACCCCCGCCAGCAGCACCGCGTAAGCGATTACCCGCACACGCAAGAGGTGGGTGAGCATCCCCCGCCAGCCGACCCCGGCGCCCAGGCCGCGTGCGGTGGTGTAGCGGATCAGCCCACGCGCGTAGCCCATCTTGTCCATCACCGTATCGCAGATGTCGATGCACGCGGCGCAGCCGATGCACTCGTTTTGCAATCCGTCGCGAATGTCGATACCTGCCGGACACACCTGAACGCACAGGGTGCAATCGATGCAGTCCCCCAAGCCGCTCGTGCGGGCAGCGGCTTTGCGCGCGCGGCCACCGCGGGGCTCTCCTCGCTGGCTGTCGTAGGCAATGATGAGCGAGTCGGCGTCGATGAGTGCGCTCTGAAAGCGCGCGTAAGGACACATCGTTTTGCAGATCTGTTCGCGCAGCCAACCGGCGTTGCCGTAGGTGGCCAGCGTATAAAACGCGATCCAAAAGGTTTCCCAGGGCCCCAGCTCCAAGGCCAGCGCACGGTGCAACAGCTCGCGCACCGGCGTGAAGTAACCAACGAACGTCACGCCCGTCAGCAGGGCCAGCGCCGCCCACAGCAGGTGTTTGCCCGCCTTGCGTGTGAGCGTCTCCAGGCTCATCGGGGCTGCATCGCGTCGCATGCGCGCCTGACGGTCACCCTCCAACCAGCGCTCGATGGCCAGAAACATCTCGGTGTAGACGGTTTGGGGGCAGGCATAGCCACACCAAAGCCGCCCGGCCACAGCCGTAAACAGAAACAGCGCCAATGCGCACGCTATCAGCAGGCCGACCAGGTAGATCAAATCCTGTGGCCACAATACCCATGCAAACACAAAAAAGCGCCGCGCCTCCAAATCGAACAGCAGTGCAGAGCGATCGTTCCACGTGAGCCAGGGCAGGCCCAGGAAGATGAGCTGCGTAACCGCCACCATCAGGCGGCGCCAGCGATCGAAGCGGCCGCGTACCGCGCGAGGGTAGATCTTGACGGGACGCTCGTACAGCACGCCGCCTTCGCGGACGGCTGAGCAGGGGGTAGGCGGGGTTTTCATGGGGGAATAATATGCATCCAAAAGGCATATTATTGACCGCGGGGGGAAGTTGTGTATCGTTCTTTCTGTAAATTCCATTTTGCCGGTTGTCTGCTGGGCGGGGATCTCCGGCGCTACGCGCCTACGCTCCCCGCCCAGCAGACAGCGCGAGGGTGGGTCTGACGCCATGACTTCGAGAAAGGAGTGTAACCCTCATGGCAATACGAGTCGAAACCAACCCCTTGGAAGCCGCTTATGCGATCTTGCTCGAGAACGGACTGGATGGCGC
>NZ_VJOL01000073.1 GCF_007556705.1 Tepidimonas thermarum
GGTTTCCGCAATGCTCGCCGAACTCGACGACGAGTGGCTGACCGGCAAGGTCTATCTCAACTTCAACCTGTAACCCGGTTGTCATGACCACCCAACCGGAAATTTACAGAAAAGAGGTTGCACAATCGCGGGGACTTCGACATCCCCGAAAACTTCGGCGTGGGTGTGGCGGTGCAGGTGACCCCCGCCGTGACGGTGGCGCTGGATGCCACCCGCATCAACTACGGCGGCGTGCCCTCGATCGCCAATGGCAGCCTGAGCCAGATCATGGCCGGCCAGCCGCTGGGTGCGGCGCAAGGGCCGGGGTTTGGCTGGCGCGACATCAACGTCGTCAAGCTGGGCGTGCAGTGGCAGATGAACGAGCGCTGGACGCTGCGCGCCGGCTACAACAAGGGAGACAACCCCATTCGTTCACAGGACGCGATGTTCAACATCCTCGCGCCCGGGGTGATCCGCGAGCACATCACCTTTGGCGCCACCTACGCGCCCGACAAGCAGTCCGAGTGGACGTTTGCGCTGTGGCACGGCAAGCGCGAGACGGTGGTGGGGCCGAGCGTGGATTTCACGAGCATGGCCATGAACCCCACGGGCACGCGCATCGGCATGCACCAAAACGGTTTCGGCGTGCAGTACAGCCGCAGGTTTTGATCTGGGGAGAGCGGTGGGCCGCCGTCCGCGCGGGCGGCGGCCGTTTTTTTAGTGCCGCAGGTGGGCCGTGCGCCGTTTGTCGATGAGCGGGTCCGCCGGCCCATCCAGATCCAGGTAGCGCGCCGCCACCGGCTCCACCGCGCTGGGGACGATGCCCAGCTCATGCAAGGTGGGCAGGGTCCCCGTGGCGACGTTGTCCACCTCCATCGAGCGCAGGTTGTCGGTCGTCATCAGCGGCTCACCGGGCAGCAGTTGCATGAGCAGCGCCTGGAAATAGCCCAGCGCGCGCGGCAGCCCGATCACCGGGCGCGGATGTCCGGACAGCCGCCCGGCCAGGCGCACGAGGTCGCCCAGGGTCCAGACCTCCGGGCCGACACCTTCGTAGGTTTGCCCGATGGTCTCGTCGCGCAGCAGGCATTCGACGATGGCGCGCGCCACGTCCGCCACCCACACCGGTTGAAAACGCGCATCCGCCGCTGCCAGCGGAACCACCGGCAGCGCGCGTTGCAGCCGCGCAAAGACGTTGAGGAAGCGGTCTTCCGCGCCGAAGATGACACTGGGGCGCAGGATGGTGAGCGCCAGCCCCGCCGCGGTGTGGCGCAAAGCCGCCTCGCCTTCGCCTTTGCTGCGCAGGTACAGCGAGGGGCCGTTGGGGTCGGCGCCCAGCGCGCTGACGTGCACCAGGCGCTGCACCCCGGCGGCCAACATGGCCTCGGCCAACCGCTGCGGCAAGCCCACGTGCACCTGCTCAAAGCGCTCGCGGTTGCCGTGCAGCACCGCGATCAGGTTGACCACGGCGTCGTGCCCTGGCAACAGCCGCGCCAGCACACGGTCGTCGTGCACATCGGCCGTGACCACGTCCACCATGGGCAGCATTTGCACCCCCTTGGCGTGTTCGGGGTGGCGCGTGGGCACGGTGGCGCGCACGCCCCGGCGTGTGAGTTGTTCGCAAACGTGGCGGCCGACGAAGCCGGTGCCACCCAGTACCAGCACGTGTTTCATGGTGTCCTCGTCGCACAGGGGCCTGACAGGACCTCGGGCCGTGTCAGGGCAGATCCGTATCGGGCGCGCGCGCCGTGGTCAGCCGTGGCCCAATGCGGCCCAGGCGGCTGCTCAGGCGCTGGGGTTGGCCGGTCAGGATGGCTGCGTAGACCGTGGTGTTGGACAGCATGCGTTTGACGTAGTCGCGTGTTTCGTCGAAGGGGATGTTTTCGATCCACACCGCCGCTTCCAGCTCAGGCCCCTGCCGCCATTGGCGCGGGCGTCCCGGGCCCGCATTGTAGGCCGCCGCCGCCATGGCCATCGACCCTTCGAAGTCGTCCAGCGCCAGCTTGAGGTAGGCGGTGCCGATCTGCACGTTGACCTCGGGGTCGGTGATGCGGCTCGGCTCGAATCCCTGCAACCCAATTTTGCGCGCGGTCCAGCGCGCCGTGGCCGGCATGATTTGCATCAGCCCGGAGGCGCCCACCGACGAGCGCGCATCGGTGACGAAGCGGCTTTCCTGCCGGATGAGGCCGTAGACATACGCGGGGTCGAGGCCGATCTCGCGCGCGCGGCGCACCACCAGCTCGCGCAGCGGGGTGGGGAAGCGCTGCGCCATGTCGCGTGCGTCACGCGTGCGGCTGCTGGTGTTGATGCAGCGGTCCCACACGCCGCGCTCGCACGCCCACTCGGCGGCCGCTAGCAGCTCGCGCTCACCCATCCCGCCGGGGGTGTGCAGCGCGATCTCGTAGTGCCATTCGCGCACGCCCTCGGCGCGCAGGCCCAGCTCGATGGCCAGCAGCGCGCGCTGCAGCCCGGCGTTGGCGCGGATGGCGGCGCGTTCCTCCGCGGTGGGTGGCGGCGGCGCCGGCGGCAGCGTCACAGCCTGGCCCAGGGCTTCGGCCGCCAGTTTTTCGTAAAAGCCGTCCGGGCCGGCGATGCGGGCATACAGGGCGCGCGCGGTGGCGGCGTCCTGCGCGCGGCCACTGGCGTGCAGCGCGCGCGCCAGCCAGTAGGTCCAGGTGGGGTCGCGCTGCTGCGCCGGGTCCATGCGCGCGATGGTGCTGCGCACGGTGGCCCAGTCACCCGCGCGCAGCGCGGCGCGCGTCTTCCAGGCCAGAAAGTCGTCGGGCAGCAGGGTGTCGTCGGCGCGCGCGAAGTACGCCGGCGCGCTGTCCGACAGGCGCAGGGCCGCGCGCTTACCAATGGCGCCCCAGATCCAGGCCCGCTCCTCGGCGGTGAGCTGGGTGCGCCAGCGCAGGTGGTCGGCCTCTTCGGCGGCGGCGGCCGGGTCCTGGGTGGCCAGGCGGATGATGGCCAGGGTGACGATTTCCTTGGTGCGCTGGCGCAGCGCGGTGACCTTGTCGTCCAGGTAGCGCTGCGGGGCTTGGTAGGCGCGCTCCACCAACGGCACCCACTGCGGGTTGAGCAGCCCGACCGCCTGTTTGGCCACCGCCAGCCGGCTGGTCTCCACCGCCCAGCGCGCGCGCTGCCACGCCACCTCGCGCGGCAGCGCACCGGCCTCGATCAGGCGCGCCGCGGCGGCTGCGCAGCCCGGCAGGGCCGTGGTTTGCCGCAGCCAGGCCGCGCGCACCCGGGCCGCCTCTTCGGCCGGTGTGCTCAGGCCGGTGTCGATGCGCGCCAGCGCCCCGTAGCACTCGACCTCGGTGTCGTCGTTCATGCGAAAGGCGGCCACCTCGCGCAAAAAAGTGGGCCAGTCGCGCCGCTCGCCCAGCACGCGCAGCCAATCGTTGCGCAGCCGGTCTTCCCAATAGCTGCCGCGCCAGCGCGTCAGAAAGGCTTGGATGTCCTCGGCCGGGGCGCTGGCCAGCCGCACGCGCAGCGCCCAGTAGTGGGCCAGCGGTTCTAGCGGGTGACCCTGCACCTGGGGCAGCAAGGCGGCCAGCCGTGCGCCATCCCCGCGCTCGAACGCGCTGCGCATCTCGCCCAGCAGACGCGCGGCCGCCTCCGGTGGCAAGGGGGTGGCGGCAGCCTCGCGCGCGGCCGCAGGCGCCGGTACCGGCGCTTGGGCCTGTGCGGGGGCGCACACCGTGCCCCCCAGCGCCGCGACGGCCACCAGGAGTCTGCCCAGCATCGGTAAGATGGCAGCTGCTCGGCCAGCGGGGCGCGCATGCCGCTGGCCCGCGTCCCCCGCCGCACCGTGGGCAGCCGCACCGCGGCGCATGACGATCCGTTTCATAGAGGCGATTATGGACAACATCGACCCCGTGCGCCACGGCACGGACCGCGATCCGGGCGCCCGCAAGGCCCAGTGGCGGCAGCGCCTGGTGGCCGAGCGGTTGCGCCTGCCCGACCGCCTGGCGCGCAACGAGGCGTTGCAGCGCGTCATGCGCGTGTGGATGGTCGACCGCGAGGATGCCGTGGTCGGCGCGTACTGGCCGATCAAGGGCGAGTTCGACCCGTTGCCGGCGCTGCACCGGTGGCAGGAGGCCGCCAATGTCGAGGACGCCCAAAGCGCCCGTCAGCGCCGCCGCATCGGCCTGCCCGTGATCGACAAGGTCGCCAAGACGTTGCGCTTTCACGTCTGGTACCCCGGCTGTCCGATGGAGGAGGACGCCTACGGCATCCCCAAACCCAAGGACACCGAGGTGGTCGAGCCCACGCTGCTGTTCGTGCCCTGCGTAGGCTATGGCCCGGGCGGGACGCGGCTGGGTTATGGCGGGGGGTTTTACGACCGCACCCTGGCGGCGCTGCGGCCGCGCCCGTTTACGGTGGGCCTGGCGTACGCGCATGGGTTTTTGCCCTGGCTGGAGCCCGAGCCGCACGACGTGCCGCTGGATGCGATCCTGACCGACCAGGGCGTGGCCTGGCCCATCGATTGAGCACCGCGCCGCACCCGTGGCCACGCCGTCAGGGGTGGGGGGTGTTGGTGTGCAGGTCGCGCCGGGCGTGCAGCCGCTCGTGGCGGATCAGGTACAGCCCGGCGCCGATCACCACCGAAGCACCCAGCAGCGTGGGCGCATCCGGCCACACGCCCCAGATCGCCGCGTCCAGCCCAACGCCCCAGGCCAGCGCGGTGTATTCAAACGGGGCGACGGCCGACGCCTGGCCGTGCCGAAAGGCTTCGGTGATCGCCAGCTGAGCGACGAAGCCCGTGATCGCCAGCGCCACGAGCCACGGCGCGTGTTCGGCAGCCACCGGACGCCACTGCGGCGCGGCCAGCGCACCCGCGCCCAGGGCGAGTGCCACCATGGACCACCAGACCAGACTCTCCGGGGCATCGGTGCGGCACGCCAGCCGACCCAAGACCGCCGAGGCGGCGTAACAGCCCGCTGCCAGCAGCACCGCCAGCCCGGCCCAGCCCAAAAAGGCATCGGGCGTGGGCCGCAGCGCGATGACCACGCCGACCAGGCCGGCGGCGATCGCCGCCAGGTGCGCGCGCCGCACCCGCTCGCCCAGGATGGGGATGGCCAACAGTGTGATGAGCAGCGGCGCGATGAAGAACAGGGTGTAGGCGTTGGCCAGCGGCAACGCCGCCACGCCATACGCAAAGGCCGTGAGCATGACCACGGCCAGCACCCCGCGCAGGGCGTGCAGCGGCCAGCGCACCCGCCACACGCGGCCCCAAGCGCGCCGCACCGTCAGGTACCCCATCACCAGCGGCAGCGCCACCCAGCCGCGCAGAGATGCCACCTGCGCCGGCGGGTAATGCCCCGCCAGGTGCTTGAGCACCGTGTCCATCAGCGCAAAAAACGCCACCGCCACCAACATGGCGGCGATGCTGCGCAGGTTGCCGGAATCGGCCAGGGCTTGACGCCAGAACAACACCATCCGGCGAGTATCCCACGCGCCCGGTGTCCCGGCGCAGACCCGTCACATGTTGCGCCGGTACTGCCCCCCCACTTCGAACAGCGCCTGTGTGATCTGGCCCAGCGAGCAGCAGCGCACCGCGTCCATCAACACCTCGAAGACGTTGCGGTTGTCGATGACGGCCTGCTTGAGCCGCTGCAGCATGGCCGGCGCCTCGTGCGCGTGGCGGGCGTGGAAGTCGCGCAGTCGCTGCAGTTGCGACTGCTTTTCCTCCTCGGTGGAGCGGGCCAGCTCCAGCGACTCGGGGATCGGGTCACCGTGCGGGTTGCGGAAGGTGTTGACGCCGATGATGGGCAGCTCACCGGTGTGCTTGAGCATTTCGTAGTGCAGGCTCTCGTCCTGGATCTTGCCGCGCTGGTAGCCGGTCTCCATCGCGCCCAGCACGCCGCCGCGCTCGGCGATGCGTTCGAACTCGGCCAGCACCGCCTCCTCCACCAGCTCGGTCAGCTCCTCGATGATGAAGGCGCCCTGGTTGGGGTTTTCGTTCTTGGCCAGCCCCCACTCGCGGTTGATGATGAGCTGAATCGCCATGGCGCGGCGCACCGATTCCTCGGTGGGCGTGGTGATGGCTTCGTCGTAGGCGTTGGTGTGCAGGCTGTTGCAGTTGTCGTAGATGGCGATGAGCGCTTGCAGCGTGGTGCGGATGTCGTTGAAGGCGATTTCCTGCGCGTGCAGGCTGCGGCCAGAGGTCTGGATGTGGTATTTGAGCTTTTGGCTGCGTTCGTTGGCGCCGTACTTGTCGCGCATGGCCACCGCCCAGATGCGCCGCGCCACGCGGCCCAGCACGGTGTACTCGGGATCCATGCCGTTGCTGAAGAAAAAGCTCAGGTTGGGCGCGAAGTCGTCGATGTGCATGCCGCGCGCCAGGTACGCTTCCACGTAGGTGAAACCGTTGGCCAGCGTGAAGGCCAGTTGGCTGATCGGGTTGGCGCCCGCTTCGGCGATGTGGTAGCCGCTGATCGACACCGAGTAGAAGTTGCGCACGTTGTGGTGGACGAAGTACTCCTGGATGTCGCCCATCACCTTGAGGCTGAACTCGGTGGAGAAGATGCAGGTGTTTTGCCCCTGGTCTTCCTTCAGGATGTCCGCCTGCACGGTGCCGCGCACGTTGGCCAGCACCCATGCTTTGATTTTGGCGACTTCGGTGTCGGTGGGCTCGCGGCCGTTGTCGGCCCGAAATTTGTCGATCTGCTGGTCGATGGCGGTGTTGAAAAACATCGCCAAAATGGTGGGCGCCGGGCCGTTGATCGTCATCGACACGCTGGTGCTGGGGTCGCACAGGTCAAAGCCGCTGTACAGCACCTTCATATCGTCCAGCGTGGCCACGCTGACGCCGGAGTTGCCCACCTTGCCGTAAATGTCCGGGCGCGGATCGGGGTCGTGGCCGTACAGCGTCACTGAGTCAAACGCCGTCGACAGACGCTTGGCGGGCATCCCTTCGGACAGCAGCTTGAAGCGGCGGTTGGTGCGAAAGGATGCGGTGGGCGGCAGGGAAGTCGAAGACGGTGAGGCTCTCGGGGACGGCCTCCTCGGCCCATGCGGCCAATTTGGGATGCTCCTTGCGCCAGGATTCGAGGGCGGCCTTGAAGAGCCGCTCGGCCTCGGCTCGGTCGGGCGCGTTGAAGACGGCGCGCAACTGGGCGGCGACGGACTTTTTGGCTTC
>NZ_VJOL01000074.1 GCF_007556705.1 Tepidimonas thermarum
GCGTCGGGGGCACGCGGCCATCCTCGTCGCGCGCTCGATGCCGGTGCGCTACCTGTTCTTGGACGAGGTGGACGGCTATCCGGGCGACGCCGACGGCGAGGGCGATCCGGTGGCGCTGGCGATGCAGCGCCGGCGGCAGCGCCCACCCAGCGCGATGCCGACATCGCCGTGCAGCGCCAGCGCGACGAACAACGCCGCCGCGAGGAGGCGCGCCGGCTGGCCGAGGCGCGCGCCGCGCAGGCCGCGCGCGAGCAGGCCGAGCGCGAAAAAGCCGCCCGCGAACGTGCCGCCCGGGAAAAGGCGGCGCGGGAGCAGGCCGCAAAAGAGAAGGCCGCCCGGGAAAAAGCGGCGCAGGAACAAGCGGCGAACGACAAAGCCGCGCGGGACAAAGCCGCCCGCGAGCGCGCCGAGCGCGAACAGGCCCTGCTGGAAGCCGAGCGCCAGCGCAACCTGGCGCGCATCCTGGGCCAGGCGCAGGCCACCGGTGGCCCGCAGGCGCGCGGCACCGCGCAGCGCGATGCGGGCCCCTCGGCCAGCTACGCCGGGCGGCTGGTCGCGCACATCCGGCCCAACATCGTGTTCACCGACACCGTGCCGGGCAACCCACGCGCCGAGGTGGAGGTGCGCACCATGCCGGATGGTACGATCCTGAGCAGCCGGCTGCTCAAGTCGAGCGGCCACCGCGCCTGGGACGACGCCGTGCTGCGGGCGATCGAGCGCACCGGCCGTCTGCCGCGCGACGAGGATGGCCGCGTGCCCCCGACGCTGATCCTGGGCTTTCGGCCCAACGAGTGATCAGTCGTACACGATTTCGGCGCGCTGCTCGTGCGCCTGCGCCATCCAGCGCGCCAGCGCGGCGTCGGTGGGGTAAAAGCTCGCGCGCTCGTCGAGCTGCAGCTCGCAGCGCGCGGTGGCGCGCCACACCGCCACGCGCACCGGCAGCGCGCGCAGCAGCTCGCCGTGCTCGGTCATTTCGCGCCGCGGCGGGAAGTCGCGCACCACCGCGGCGATGTCGGGCACCTGGCCGTTGACCGCGACACGCAGGTATTTGCCAAAGCGGCAGCGCGCCGTGGGCAGGTCCCACAGCTGTTGCACCTTCAAGCGCAGCCCGCCCGAGAAGCGGTCCGGCTGCGCCAGCACCTGGGCAATGACCAATTCGTCGTCTTTGAGCAGGTGGCGGTGGGCCTGGATCAGGCCCTCGTCGGCGGTGGCCTCCAGCACGGCGGTTTTGTCGTCGAGCTTGAAGATCGCCACCTTGCCGCGCTGGCCGTTGACGATGCGCAGGTCACCGACGATGGCGGCGACCAGGAACGGCTCGCGGCTGTCCACCACGTCGGCCAGCCGCACCTTGACGAAGCGCCGCACCTCGGCCTCGACCTCGTCGAACAGGTGGCCGGAGAAGTAAAACCCCAGCGCCGCTTTCTCGTGCGCCAGGCGCTCCTTGACGCCCCAGGGCAGCGCCTCGACCAGCGGCGGCGGCTCGGCAGCCGATCCGTGCCCACCGTCGCCGAGCGCATCGAACAGCCCGCCTTGTTGCGCGTTGGCCTCCTGGGCCGCCGCCCACTCGAACGCGCGGTCCAGCGACGCCAGCAGCGCCGCGCGGTTGCGGTGCAGGCTGTCGAACGCGCCGGCCTTGATGAGCGCCTCCACCGTGCGCTTGTTGACGCGCGAGCGGTCCACGCGCGCGCAAAAATCGTACAGGCTGGCAAACGGTCCGGCCACGTGCCCGTTGGGGCCCGCGCCGCGGCCTTCGCGCGCCGCGACGATGGCCTCGATGGCCTGCTGGCCCGTGCCCTTGACGGCGCCCAGCCCGTAGCGGATGTCACGGTCACCGATGGGCTCGAAGCGGTAGGTGCCGCGGTTGATGTCCGGCCCCTCGAAGCGGATGCCAAACCCCAGCGCGTCTTCGACCAGCACCTTGAGCTTGTCGGTGTCGTCGAGCTCGATGGTCATGTTGGCGCAGAAAAACTCCGCCGTGTGGTGGACCTTGAGCCACGCCGTGTGGTAGGCCAGCAGCGAGTACGCCGCCGCGTGCGACTTGTTGAAGCCGTAGCCGGCGAACTTTTCCATGAGGTCGAAGACCTCGTCCGCCTTGGCCTGATCGATGCCGTTTTTGGCCGCTCCCTCGCGAAAGATGGCGCGGTGCTTGGCCATTTCCTCGGGCTTTTTCTTGCCCATGGCGCGCCGCAGCAAGTCGGCGCCGCCCAGGCTGTAGCCGCCGAGCACCTGCGCCACCTGCATCACCTGCTCCTGGTAGACCATGATGCCGTAGGTCTCGGCCAGCACCGGCTCGAGCAGCGGATGCGGGTACTCCACCGGCTCGCGCCCGTGCTTGCGCGCCACGAAACTCGGGATCAGGTCCATCGGCCCCGGGCGGTAGAGCGCATTGAGGGCGATGAGGTCCTCCAGCCGCGTCGGTTTGGCATCCCGCAACATGCCCTGCATGCCGCGCGATTCGAACTGGAACACCGCCTCGGTGCGGCCCTGCTGGAACAGTTCGTAGGTGGCCGGGTCATCCAGGGGGATGCGCTCGAAGGCAAAGTCCTTTTGGTCCGGGTGGCGCGCGACGATGAATTCCTTGGCCAGCTCCAAAATGGTCAGCGTGGCCAGCCCCAGAAAGTCGAACTTGACCAGGCCGACCGCCTCGACATCGTCCTTGTCGTACTGGCTGACCGCCGACGTGCTGCCGGGCTGCTGGTAGAGCGGACAGAAATCGGTGAGTTTGCCCGGCGCGATGAGCACGCCGCCTGCGTGCATGCCGACGTTGCGCGTGATGCCTTCGAGCTTTTGGGCCAACTCGATGAGCTGGCGCACCTCCTCCTCGCGCTCGATGCGCTCGGCCAGCTGCGGCTCCATCTCGATGGCGTAGTGGTTCTTGTCGCCCTCCTTCTTGGGGTTGGGCGGGTATTGCAGGGTCACGCTCATGCCCGGCTTGTTGGGCACCAGCTTGGAGATGCCGTCGCAAAAGCCGTAGGCAAAATCCAGCACCCGCCCGACGTCGCGGATGGCCGCACGCGCGGCCATCGTGCCAAAGGTGGCGATTTGGCTCACCGCGTCCTTGCCGTACTTGTCCTTGACGTAGTCGATGACGCGGTCGCGGTTTTCCTGGCAAAAGTCGATGTCGAAGTCCGGCATCGACACGCGCTCGGGGTTGAGAAAGCGCTCGAACAGCAGGTTGTAGCGCAGCGGATCGAGGTCGGTGATCTTGAGCGCATACGCCACCAGCGAGCCGGCACCGGACCCGCGCCCTGGCCCCACCGGGCAGCCGTGCGTCTTGGCCCACTGGATGAAATCCGACACGATCAGGAAGTAGCCCGGAAAACCCATCTTGACGATGGTGTCGAGCTCGAACGCGAGCCGCTGCAGGTAGCGCGGACGCTGCTCGGCGCGCTGCGCCTCGTCGGGGTAGAGGTGTTGCAGCCGCTCTTCCAGGCCCTGCAGCGCGACGTGGCGAAAATAGGCTTCGGTGTCGAGCTGGCGGCCGTCCACCAGCGGGATCGGGAAGTCCGGCAGGCGCGGCTTGCCCAGCGTCAGCGTCAGGTTGCAGCGGCGCGCGATCTCCACCGTGTTGGCCAACGCCGAGGGCAGATCGGCAAACAGCGCCTGCATCTCGGCACTGCGCTTGAAATACTGCTCGCGCGTAAAGCGCCGCACGCGCTTGGGATTGGCCAGGATCTCGCCCTCGGCGATGCACACGCGCGCCTCGTGCGCCTCGAAGTCGTCGGCGGTCAAAAACTGGATCGGGTGCGTGGCCACCACGGGCAGCCCCAGGCGCGCGGCCAGCGGCACCACCGCCTGCACGTGGCGCTCGTCGTCGGGCCGGCCGGCGCGCTGCACCTCCAGGTAAAAGCGGTGCGGGAAGGCCTGCGCCAGGCGCAGCGCGACGGCGGTGGCGCGCGCCTCATCGCCCGCCAGCAGGGCCTGTCCCACCGGACCGCCGGCAGCGCCCGACAGCAGGATCAGACCCTGCGCCAGCGACTGCAACCAGGCCCACTGCACGAACGGCTGATCGCGCACGACGCCCTGCGTCCAGGCGCGGGCGAGCAACTCGCACAGGTTCAGATAGCCCTGGTGGCTTTGCACCAGCAGCAGCACCCGCGCAGGGGCGGCCGCCGGCGCGCCGGCGGGCGGCACGGGTTGCAGCTCGTCGGTCAGCCCGACCAGGTTGACCTCGGCCCCGAGCAGCGGCTTGACGCCCGCGGCGCGCGCGGCTTTGTAGAACTTGATGCCGCCAAAGAGGTTGTTGAGGTCGGTGATGGCCAGCGCCGGCTGATCATCGGCCGCCGCCAGCCTGACGGCGTCGTCGATGCGCGTGGTGCCATCGACGATGGAGAACTCGGTGTGCAGGCGCAGGTGTACGAACATGCCAGCGATTGTAGGAAGGCGCTGATCGCCCGCCCCGCGCCCGCAGCGCGATCAGCGCTTGAACTGCGCGGTCACCGCGGCCACCCGCTGGCCGAACAAACGCGCCGTCTCCAGGTCACCGCTGAGCATCTCCTGCGCGCTGGCGTCCGAAGGCGTGGTGGCCATCGCCCCGGCCGAGGAGCCGACGTAGTTGACGTCGTTGCGCTGCGCCGCCTTGGTGTTGGAGGGCATGAGGCCCGTGCCCACCCAGATGCCCCCGTGCTGCATGGCCAGCGTAAACAGGTAGTGCAGCGTGGAGAGCTTGTCGCCGTTCATGGTCGCGCTGTTGGTAAAGCCGGCAAACACCTTGTCTTTCCACTTCTGCACAAACCAGACCTTGCTCGACGCATCGGCAAATTTTTTGAACTGCCAGCTCACGCTGCCCATGTAGGTCGGGCTGCCCATGATGATGGCATCGGCCGCATCGAGCTGCTCCCAGCCGCCTTCGGGCAGGTTGCCCTCGGCATCGATGGCCAGCAGCTGGGCGCCGGCGCCTTCGGCCACCGCCTGCGCCATGCGTTGGGTGTGGCCGTAACCCGAGTGGTAAACCACGACGATGTTGGGCATGTCTGAACTCCTTGCTGTGGATGAATAGCCCCCCAAAAACGGGGGAGGCAACCGGAACCCTCACGACCCGCTGGTCGCCGCCGCGCATGCCGCGCGCGGCGCTCAGCGCGCCACATCGAACAGCAGCACCTCGGCCTGCTCGCCATCGGACAGGGTCAGCGCCGCCTCGTCGGCCACCAGCGCCGCGTCACCGCGCGCAAAGGGCTGGCCGTTGACGCGGATGCGCCCGCGCACCACGTGCACATACGCCAAGCGCCCGGGCGCCAGCGCGTGCGTCGCGGCCTCGGCGCCATCGAACAACCCCGCGTAGAGCGCCGCATCGGCGTGGATGCGCACCGGCGCATCATCGCTGCCCGCCAGCGCAGCGGCGCGCTCGGCCGGCACCGCGATCGGCCACAAGCGCGCGCGCTTGCACGGCGCCGAAAAGGTTTTTTGCTCGTAGCTGGGTTCGATGCCGCGCATGTTGGGCTCGATCCAGATCTGCAGCAGGTGCGTCGGCTGCTGTCCATGGTTGAATTCGCTGTGCATCACCCCACGGCCCGCGCTCATGCGCTGCACCTCGCCGGCGCGGATGGTCTCGACATGGCCCATGCTGTCGCGGTGGGCCAGCTCGCCGGCCAGCACATAAGTGACGATTTCCATGTCGCGGTGCCCGTGCATGCCAAAGCCGGTGCCCGGTGCGATCACGTCCTCGTTGATCACGCGCAGGTTGCCCCAACCCATGTAGCGCGGATCGAAGTAGCCGGCAAACGAAAACGAATGGTGGGATTGCAACCAGCCGTGGTCGGCGTAGCCCCGGTCGTGGCTGGCGCGTTTGGTGATCATGGTGGGCTTTCCGTGCGGGCAATGACGATGGTCGAACTGTAGGCCGTCGGGCGCGCCTGGCAGCACGACGCGTTTGATGGCATCATTCAAAACGTTTGAACGATTGACCCCCATGCCCACCCGCCCCCCGTACCCGGACAACGGGATGGCCCGCGCCGCGCTCGGCCCGGAGCAGCTGGCGTTGCTGGCCACCATCGCGCGCTGCGGCAGCTTTGCCGCGGCCGCACGCGAGCTGGGGCTGGTCCCCAGCGCCCTGAGCTACCGCGTGCGCCAGATCGAGGAGGCGCTGGACGTGCTGCTGTTCGACCGGCGCGCGCGCCGCGCCCAACCCACCCCCGCCGGCGCGGAGCTGCTGCGCGCCAGCGAACATTTGTTGCGCGAGTGGGACGCCGTCGCCCAGCGCGTGCGGCGCGTCGCCACCGGGTGGGAGGCCGAACTCACCATCGCCGCCGACGCCGTCATCGACGCGCGCACCCTGCTCGAACTGTGCGAGGCGTTCTACACCCTGGGGGCGCCGACCCGCCTGCGCCTGCGCAGCGAAACGCTGTCCGGCACGCTGGAGGCGCTGCTCAGCGGCCGCGCCGACCTCGCGCTGGGGGTGACCCTGGACCGCCAGCCGGGGGGCGACATCCACCTGCACGACCTGGGCGAGGTGGCGTTCTGGTTCGTGGTCGCCCCCTGCCACCCCCTGGCCGAAGCGCCGGAGCCGCTGACCCCGCAGACCCTGCGCGCGCACCGCATCGTGGCGGTGGCCGACTCCGCCCCCCGCGGCGGCCTGACCTACGGCCTGCTGCCGGGGCAAGACGTGCTGACCGTGCCCACCATGCAGATGAAGCTGGAGGCGCAGCTGCGCGGCCTGGGCTGTGGCTGGCTGCCACAGCCGCTGGTCCAGCCCTACGTGGATGCCGGTCACTTGGTGGTGCGGCAGACCACCCTGCCGCCGCGCACCGCGCGCACCGCGTATGCCTGGCGCGCCACGGGCGGGCGGCGCGCTGCCCCCGCCACCCCGGCGCTGCAGTGGTGGCTGCAACGCCTGGCCGACCCGGTCACCCGTGCCGCGCTGCTGATGCGCCGCCCGCGCCGCTGAAGCCCGCGCTGCGACGCTTCTGCTAGATTGGCGCCATCGCGTCCACCCACCGCACCACCATGCCACGCCGCTCCGACCCACCCGATCCCGGCCGCCGCCCACCGCCCCGCACCGCCGTGGCCGTGCCCGCCCGCGTCATGGCGATAATGCCCCGATTGTAAATTCCCGCCCCGCCCGGCCGGCAGCGCAGC
>NZ_VJOL01000075.1 GCF_007556705.1 Tepidimonas thermarum
GATGTAGCTGAACATCGCCCCCTGGAAGTCTTGACTGCCTCTCATCGTGCTCGTCTGCGTTGTTCTCGGTTGGCCTCAGATCGTACCGCCCGACGCGGGGGGTGGCGAGGGATTTTTCAACGGCCTGTTAGAACGGGCGAAATACTATTCGCCGGAGCGGATCATTCCCAAATGGGAAGCACTTCTTGTGCAGGTGGCAAGCTCAGGACACTGATCGGCCACGGGCTAAGCGCCAGCCTGCCGCCAATGCCTTGAGCGGCAGCAGGCTGCGTGATCGCCATGAACGTACCAGGGCGCGCAGGGGCAGGCTGACCATGCGGCCGGCGAGCAGCAGCCACTGCTCGCGCCTTGTGCGGGCCAGCTTCTTGGCAAGCCGCCAGTGCCCCGCCACCACATGCGTTTCGTGCCACCACATGCGTTTCGTAAAACCACGAGCCATTACGGCTGGAGGCGCTGCCCTCGTGCCACGCCAGCACCTGCGGCACATGTGCCATGCGCGACGCACCCAGGCGCCAGCCCAGCATCACGTCCTCGCCATACATGAAAAAGTCTTCGTCGAACAGCGGTGGCCTGATGCGTTCGGGTGCGATGAGCAGCGCGCTGCCGCTGGGGTAAGAAAAACTGCCCGGCCAGGCGCGGTCGAATCGCAGCAAGGCAAAAAGGCGTTGGTAATAAACTGTGCCAATCACCTGCCCGTCATGATCGACGCGGGGATAGGCAACGACAGCCTGCGGTTGCGCGTTCAGTGCCTGCGCGAGCGTTTGGAGCGCGCCGCGGTGTAGGGTGGCGTCGTTGTTGATAAGCAGCACCCAGGCTTGCGGCCAGCGTGCAAGAGCGGCGTCGATCCCACGATTGACGCCGGCGGAAAACCCCAGGTTGCGCGTACTGACCTCGATGTGTACGCGCGGCTCGTGCACCCAATGCTGGCACAGCGCCTGGGCCGAGCGCCCGCCGTCTGCGGAGTTGTCCCAAACCAGCACTCCGTCTGCCCCATCGGCCAGAAGCGAAGCGACGCAGCGGCTAGTGCGGGCGGCATCGCGGTAGTTGAGGGTCAGGCCGATGAGGGGCCGGTGTTTATCTCGCATCGTGCGCAAACAAGCTGCAGTAAACGTCGAGCCACTGACTGAGCAGCCTTGATGCATTGAAAAGCCGTTCTGCCCGCCCCCGCGCCGCCCGGCGCATCCCGAGCCACTGCGCTGGGTTTTGCGCAAGTTGGCGCGCCGCATCGGCAAAGGCGGCGACGTCATCGACGGGGCATAGCCAACCGCTCACGCCATGTTCGACCACCTCCGGCAGCGAAGAAGTCTTGGTGGCAATCACCGGCAGACCACAAGCCATCGCTTCCAAGACGGTGAGCGGCAAGCCTTCCAGTCGACTGGG
Organism: Tepidimonas thermarum; assembly: GCF_007556705.1. GTDB lineage: Bacteria > Pseudomonadota > Gammaproteobacteria > Burkholderiales > Burkholderiaceae_C > Tepidimonas > Tepidimonas thermarum. The sequence continues at coordinate 1,381 of NZ_VJOL01000075.1, forward strand.
AAACAGCAGCGCGTCGGCCTGCTGGTAGGCGGCGACCAGCCCGGCCGTGTCGAGTCGGCCGAGGCAACGGGCGTTCGTGGGCAGGGCAAAGCGGGTGTGCGCGCCGCTGCGGTCGGCGCTGTAGTGCAGCTCGAAGCTTGGGCCGAGGGCGTGCAGGATGGGCGCGAGCAGATCGACGCCTTTGCGCTGGACCCAATTGCCGACGTAGAGCAAACGGAACGGCTGGTTGGGCGCATTGCGGTCGATGGGGTGGAATTGGTCAATATCCACGCCGTTGTGGATGACCTGAATATCGCGACGGCCGAAGGCGGCTTGCGCAACTTGCGCGGTGTAGTGGCTGACCGCAACCACGGCCTGCGCGCGGCGCAGGTTTGCGGCTTCGACCCGTTTGATCCAGGTGGCGTGATAGAGGCGCTGCGCCGGACGCTTGTACGGCGCGAGCGCCGGGTCGTGCACGCAGGAATGCAGGGTGCTCACCACCGGCAGGCCGCGCGGCAAAAACCGCGGATGCAGCCAGGAATTGACGTGAACGATCGTTGCCCACTGCGGCGGCATGGGAGCGGGCACGCTCCACGGCGCGTATTCGGCGCGCAGTGGCAGCCAGGCGATTTCGGCGCGAATGCCGCGCGCGTTGAGCGCGGCGCACAGCCGCTGCGTGAACACGTCAGCGCCGCTGTGGGCGCGCACGGCGGGGAACCAGACGCCAAGGTTATTTTGGGGGCTAGTCGTCATGCGCTGAGCTCCTGCGCGATGCGCGCCCCAAACGCCTCCCACGCAAACCCCTGCGCAAACGCCCGGCAACGCTCTGCGCCGGGCGGTGCGTCGAGCAGGCTCAGGATGGCGGCTGCAAAAGCTGCCGCATCCCCCGGCGGCACCAGGCGCCCGGAAACTCCCTCCGCGACGGCATCCACCACCCCACCGGTGGCGTAGGCCACGGTGGGCAAGCCGTGCGCGGCGGCTTCGACCGCGACCATGCCGAAGCCTTCCGGGTCGCCGGGGAGGTCGCGCACGGGAAAGACGTGCAGGTCGGCGCCGAAGTAGGCGTCGGCGAGGTCGGGCTCGGAGAGCTTGCCCAACAACCGCAACCGATCCGCCACGCCAGCGGCGCGCGCGGCCTCCAGGATGCTTTGCGCGGTCTGCGGCTGGGCGTAGAGCGCATGCGCCGGCGCGTCGCCAACGACGGCCAGCACCACGTCGGGCCGGGCGCGGGCGATGTTTGGCAGCACCTCCTGCACGAACTCGCGCAGTCCCTTGCGCGCGGTGAGCCGCCCGACCGAGAGCAGCACCGGCGCACGCTCCGGCAGGCTCCAGCGCTGGCGAAAGCGGGCGCGGGCGGCGAGATCGGGTTCGGGAATCGTTACGCCCGGATGGATGATGCCGATGCGCGCGGCGTCCACCCCGGCGCTGCGGGCAAGCTGAGCGGTGGGCGTGCTGTTGGCGATCACCCGGTCGATGCGGCGCAGCGCGGGCAGCCACAGCGCGCGATAGGCCGGGTGTGGTACGACCACGTCCAGCCCGTGCACATAGGCCGCGGTGCGCGCGCCGCACGCCCGCGCGGCCAGCAGCGCGAGCGGCGCGGTCAAGCCGCTGCCGGCCAGCACCACGTCGGGCCGAAACGCCCACGCCTGCCGCCAGGCGGCCAGCGCCGCGGTCAGCACGAACCGCGACAGCGGCGCGAGCGGCACCTCGTGCACCGCGACGCTGGGCGGCGCGTGTTGCGCCGCGCCTTCAGGCGCGATCACGCGCACCTCGAAGCGCCGGGAGAGTTCTTCCGCCAGGTGCCAGTTGAGCCGCTCCATCCCGCCCCACAGCGGCGGGAAGTTGCGGGTAATGAGTAGCAGACGGCGCTTCGCTTCAGCCATCGCGCTTGTAAGTGAGGTTGGTGATCTGCTCCGAAATCAGTCCAATCAGGAATACGATGACGCCGGCAGAAAGCAGCAGCGCGCTCATGTTGGTAAACCGCCCCTCGGTGAGGTAGGTATGGGCATACCAGCCGAGGCCGGTGGCAAGGAAACCCAGTGCCACCGGCCCGAACAGCTTGAGCGGCGCATAGAGTGTCGCAATTTTGAAAATGATCAGCAAAAAGCGCAACCCGTCGCGCAGCGGCCGGATGTGGCTTGTGCCGATGCGTTTGTGCGCGGTGATGGGCACATAAGCGACCGAGTAGGCGCTGCGGAAAAAGGCCATCGTGATCGTGGTCGGGTAGGAAAACCCATTCGGCAGCAAATAGAGAAACTCACGGAACTTGTCGGCGCGCACCGCGCGAAAACCACTCGTGAGATCGGCAACAGGGTGGTCAACCATCCAACTGGCCAGCCGGTTGTAGAGCGCATTGGCCAGGCCGCGCCCGACGCTGGCCTGGGAGCCCGCGCCGCGCGCGCCGACGACCATGTCGTAGCCCTCATCGAATTTAGCCAAAAGGCGCGGGATGTCGGCCGGGTCGTGCTGGCCGTCGGCGTCCATGAAGACGATGATGTCTCCCTTTGCCGCGCGTGCGCCGGTTTTGATCGCGGCGCCGTTGCCCATGCCGTAGGGGTGGCGCACCACCCGCGCGCCGGCCTCTGCGGCAACACGCGCGGTGTCATCGGTGGAGCCGTCGTCCACGACAACGATTTCCGCCTCTGGGTAAAGCGTGCGGATGCGCGCCACTGTCTGGCCAATCGCTGCCGCCTCGTTGCGGGCGGGCAGGACCACGCTGACGGAGGGCATCGGCATTCGGTTGCTGTCTTCGTTGGCTGGTGGCGACATCGGCGGGGACAGGGGCATCGAGGTTACTGCAGGTGGGGCGCTCTGTTGGCGGATTGTGTCAGCTGCTGCGCCTGCTCTGCCAGCAGCAGTGCGCGGATGCGGTCGATCTCGGATTGGTAAAAAGCACGGGGGAATGTGAGCGCCGTGTCGGGTAGTTGATTCAACAGGGCCTGCGCCTGGTCGAGCAGCCGCAGCGCCGGCGCGGGGTGCCCGGCGTTGCCCATCTCGGCCATCATTTGCATGGCGGCGTCCATTTGGCCATAAAGGCCGATCGCTTCGGTAAAGAGCGCTTCGGCGCTAGCGGCGTCGCCCTGCGCGAGCGCGATGCGCCCGAGCAGATAGGGCATGAGGCGGCGAAATAACGGAAACTGCTGATACTGCCCATTCGCCTGCAGGTGCTGAACCAAGAGCCGCACCCCGTTGCGTTCGGTCTCATGGGCGCTGGGACGAGCTGCACGCTCGGCCAGATGGCGCAGCGCGGTGACCACCTGTGCATCGAACGGGACGCTTTCGATGCGGCGGGCGGCCTCGGCAAATTCATCGAGTGTGGCCGTGCCCAGGTTGGTGTGGAGCTGCAGCCGGCTTAGGATGAGCAGGCCGGAGTCGGGATGACGTGCCAAGGCTTTCTCAAGGACACGGTCGGCCTCGGCGGGATCGCCGCCATGGTCGAGCCAGTGGCGCGCAAGCGCGTTGGCGGCGCGAGGAGACTCGGGCGCGGCCATCGCCCAATAGACTTCCAATTTGACCGGATCGGCCCAAAGGGCGGCGCGCTGCGCGCTGAAAAAGGCTAGCCAGCCAAGGAGTACCGCCGCAATAAGCCGCGCCAACCCCCGCTGCGGGCCGTTTTGCGCCTGCACGATCCAACCCGCCAGAGGCAGAAAGAGAAAGGCCGTGGGCAGGTAGTTGCGGTGCTCGAAGTAGAGCTCGAGGCCGAGCCAGCCCGACTCCATCACATGGCCGGCCAGGTAGAACAGGATGGCCAGCGCCACCAGCGGCGCACGCCGCCGCAGCCACACCCCGGCAGAGGCAAGCGCCACGAGACCCAGCACCGCGAGCGCCGTTTGCGGCGGGTCAAAGGGCCCGCGCGAGATGACGATGCCATCGCGAAAAAGCCCCGCGCCTTCGATGCGCGGGAAGAACCATTGACCGAGGTAGTCCCAGAGGATGCGCGCCTCCGTCAGCACCCGCTCGATCTGGTTGAAGGGGCGCTCGGGCCAGGGCCGGTCGGACAGGTCGATGTAGCGCGCCAGATAGCCGAGCACGGCGGCGCTGGGCAGGTAGAGAAACACCCAGCGGAAGAAACGCGGCAGGGGCGGCTGGGCCGACAGCGCCGTCGCTTCGACCACCAGCACCAAAAGCGGCAGAAGCGCGCCGTTTTCTTTGGAGAGCGTGGACAGCAGCGTGCCCAGCGCCAGCGCCACGCCCATCCACATGATCGCCGCACGTGGCCGGCTGGCGAGCAGCAAACGGCCGTGCAGATAGGCGGCGAGTGCTGCGAAGCTGAACGTGGCCGCCAGCAGCGCCATGCGCTGCACGACGTAAAACGTGGTGGAAATCAGATAGGGATGCAGCCCCCACAGGCCCGCCGCGAGCACCGCAGTCCACGCGGCGGTGCGTTCCGTGCAACCGCGCAGACGCATCAGCTTGAAGCTGGCCCAGGTCAGCAGCGCGACGTTGAGCAGGTGCAGCAGCAAATTCGTGCGTTTGAAGTTCTCCGGCGTGCTGGGCCAAGTGAAATCATCTAGGAGAAAACTCAAAAGCGCCAGCGGCCGACCACTCGGGCCAGAAAAGCCACCGAAGAGGTAGGCACGCAGCGTCGGCCAGCTTGCGACGCCGCCATAGGCGCCGAGGTCGCGCAGATTGGGCTCGTCGTCGAACAGAAAGCCGCCTGCCAGCGCCGGCCACTGCAGCACGGCGATGGCCAGCAGCAACAGCAGCAGCGCCGCCGCCGGGGCGGCGTCTGCAAAAAAAACCCGCGCCGGAGCGCGGGTTTTTTCAACGAGCGAGCGGGACATCAACGGCAGCTAGACGGCAGATATTTCGTGTCCACATTGCTGCCCGTTGCGTTGCACTTCCATTGAATGCCGCCGGCAGAAGTTATGGCACTCAGTATCAGTTTGTTATCATTTGTGACTTTATCATTGTATATGATCGTGATCTTGCCATTTGACGCATCAACTGATTTCACTGCATTTCCTTTGATATCACTAGCATTTGCAAGCCCAAGACTCGTGTTACTCGCTCCAAAGTGCCCATTGGCGGCGTAGAAATCCGCGGTCGCGGTTTTTGCCGCTGCCGCCAAGTTCAACCCTTCCGAGACATGGGCACGCTTGGTGTAATCCTGATAGGCCGGCAAAGCGACTGCCGCCAAAATACCAATGATCGCCAACACGATCATCAGCTCGATCAGGGTAAAGCCCTGTTGGATACGTTTCATGGTTCACCTCCAGTTGTGAAAACGCCGGCCCCGATGGGGTTGGGGTCGACTCCAGTATAGCAACGGGCGTGCCAGAGTGGCACCTTCGTCCCCTCGGCGCAGGGGCGTCGTGGCGCATACGCCACGAACGGCGGCCGTCAGCACCCTCAAACGCCCTGTCGGCAGCAACTTTTCACGTCAAAACTTGATGTGCGGTCCCCTTGGATGCCCAAAGCCCCGTGGCGATCACCCCAGCCCCATGCGCTGCATCCAGTAGCGCAGCTTGGCCAGCGTCCAGCCCAGCTCGCGCGCGGTGCGCGACTGGTTCCAACGGTTGCGGTGCAGCAGCGCCTCCAGCTGGGCGCGGGTCAGGGGCGCGTTGTGCGCAAAGTCAAAGCGCGTGCGCTCGGGCGTCACCAGCGAACCCTTTTGCTGCACGTGCTCGCCCAGCACCTCGCGCAGCGCCTTGTGCAACAGGTGGGTGGCGGAGTGGT
>NZ_VJOL01000076.1 GCF_007556705.1 Tepidimonas thermarum
CGCGAGGTCAGCGAAGACGGTTCGGCGCGCGAGGGTGGCGCACTCGGCTGGGCAACGCCGGGCTTGTTCGTGCCGGAATTCGAGCAGGCCATGGACGCTCTGGCGCCAGGGCAGATTTCGGCGCCCGCGCACGGGTTGCTGCCGCAGACGCTGCGCCTGGCCAGCGCCGATGCGAGCTTTCGCCGCTACCTGCGCCTGGAGCGTGCCGTCACACATGGCGGCGGCACCGCCATTGTCATGGACGCGCCGCCGGCCCATGAGGATTGCCGCCCCTTCGTGCAGGTTGCCGAGCTGATGCGCGCCGCCGGCGTGCGTGTGCCCGCCATTTGGGACTGGGACCCGGCCAACGGCTTTATGCTGCTGAGCGACCTGGGCACGCAGACGCTGTTGCAGGCGCTCGACGCCGAGCGGCCCGAGGCGGCGCTGCCGTACTTCAAGGACGCGATCGCCGCCCTGGTGGACTGGCAGCGCGCCAGCCGCCCTGGGGTGCTGCCCCCTTATGACGAGGCGCTGCTGCGCCGTGAACTGGCGCTGTTTGCCGACTGGTACGTGGGCCGCCACAAAGGGGTGGCGCTGGATGCGGCGCAGCAGCGCACGCTGCAGGCCGCCTTTGACCTGATCGTGCAGCGCGTGCTGGCGCAGCCCACGGTGTGGGTGCACCGCGACTTCATGCCGCGCAACCTGATGCTGCCGCACGGCGGCTTCGACCCGGCGCGGCCCGAGGGGCGGCTGGGGGTGCTCGACTTTCAGGACGCGGTGCACGGCCCGCTGACCTACGACATCGCCAGCCTGATGCGCGACGCGTTTCTGAGTTGGGACGAAGAGGTGGTGCTCGACATCACCATCCGCTACTGGGAGGCCGCGCGCCGCGCCGGCTTGCTCGACGCCGAGGGCTGGGCGCAGGATTTTGGCGCGTTCTACCGCGCGGTGGAGTGGATGGGGCTGCAGCGCCACCTGAAAGTGGCCGGCATTTTTGCCCGCCTGACATTGCGCGACGGCAAGCCCCAGTACCTGGCGGATGCGCCGCGCTTCATCGGCTACATCCGCCACACGGCGGCGCGGTACCGCGAGCTCAAGCCCTTGCTGCAGCTCATCGACGCCATCGAAGGGATCGAGACCCCGGTGGCGTGGAGCCTGGGCCGGCCGGGCCTGGGCTGAGGAGCGCACCCGATGGCAGCCCCGCGCATCCACCTGCCGCTGGCGCTGCAGCCCGGGCAGACCGTGGCCCTGCCGCCCGCGGCAGCGCGCCACGTCCAGGTGCTGCGGCTGCAGCCGGGCGCGCCCTTGACGCTGTTTGGCGATCCGGTGCGTGGCGGGCAGTGGCGCGCGCGTGTGCACGCCATCGGCCGGCGCGAGGTGACCGTCACCGTGGACGAGCATCTGGCGTTGGAGCGCGAGCCGGCGCGCGCCGTGCACCTGGCGGTGGGCATGCCCGCCAACGAGCGCATGGATTGGCTGGTGGAAAAGGCCACCGAGCTCGGGGTGGCCAGCGTGCAGCCGCTGATGACCGAGCGCAGCGTGCTGCGCTTGAGCGGCGAGCGCGCCGACAAAAAGGTGGCCCACTGGCAGGCGGTGGCGGTGGCCGCCTGCGAGCAATGCGGCGGCAACCGTGTGCCCCCGGTGCGCCCGGTGCGCACGCTCACCGATTGGCTGGCCGACCCCGCGCGCGCCGCGTTGGGCGCAGGCGTGTGGCTGTCGCTGGCACCCGGCAGCGTGCCGCTGCCGGTCTGGGCCGCCGCGCACGCGGGCCCGTGCGCCGTGGTGCTGGGCCCGGAAGGCGGCCTGACCGACGCCGAGGAGGCCGCGCTGCAGCAGGCGGGGCTGGCCCCCCTCGCGCTGGGGGCGCGCACCTTGCGCAGCGAGACGGCGGCGCTGGCGGCGCTGGCCCTGCTGACGCTGCTGCCCTCTGCCCAGACCGCGGGCGCGGCGCTACCATAGCCCCATCGATGCACCGACAGGGAGAACACCATGTTGCGTCCCACGCCGCCCCGGCCGACACGTCGGCGGTGGCTGGCCGCTGCGGGCGGGCTGGCGCTGGCCGGCGCGTTGGGGGGCTGCCACGTGCCCGAGCCGCCGCTGCGCATCGTGCACGTGCTCGACATCTCCGAGGGTGCCGGTGCGGTTCTGGTGGCAGTGGAGCCGTGACCCGGCGCCGCAACAGTTGCCCGCCCGTCTGATGGCGCCGCGTCTGCAGGTGCCCCCGGCGCAGGTGCCCCCGGCGCAGGTGCCCGCGCTGTTTCGCGGCTTGCGGCTGCCCACGCGTGACGAAGCACGTGCCATGCTGGCGCCAGACGGGCAAATCTCGCGCACCGCGGTCGAGTTGCTGGCGCTGATGGCCGAGCGCGGCATGGCCACCTCGCCTTGGCAGTGGGAGGACGCGGTGGACGCGCGCTTCGAGGGTACCGTGTGGGAGGCGCCGGCATGAGTGGCCGATCGCGCGTGCGCCTGAGCCATGCGCTGCCGGTGGCGGCGCTGCTGCTGGTGGCGGCGTACTTGCTGTCCACGGGCCTGCACGGCTGGTACACGCCACGCTGACCGACGACTACATCGAGCTGCGGTACAAATCGGCCCCCTTGCACGACATCGGCAAGGTGGGCATCCCCGATCGCATCCTGCTCAAGCCCGGGCCGCTGACGCCCGAGGAATTCGAGATCATGAAGACCCACACCACCCTGGGCTACCAGGCCATCGTGCGCGCCGAGGCCATCCCGCCGTCCGCGCGCCTGATGGCGGTGGCCGACGTCTACGACGCCCTGATCAGCCGCCGGGTCTACAAGCCCCCCTTCACGCACGAGGAAGCCTGCCAGGTCATCGCGCAAGGGCGGGGGCAACACTTCGATCCGGATGTGGCCGACGCCTTTGCCGACATCCACGCCACTTTCCGTGCCATCGCGCAGCAGTTCCAGGACGAGGCGCCACCGCCCTACGAGCGCTTGGCCAGCGCCGCCACCGACGGGTCGGTGTAAATGGCCTCCAGGGGCAGCCGGCGGCCGGCCGCGTGGTCCTGGATGCAGCGCAGCACCAGCGGGCTGCGGTGGCGGTCGCGGCTGGCGGCCACCTCGTCCGGGGTCAACCACAGCGTGCGCACGATGCCGTGGTCGAGCGCGCGGCCCGGCACCGCAGCCCCCAGTTCCCCCGTGAACGCCAGCCGCAAATAGGTGATGTCTTCGCCCGTCGCAGGGCGCTGGAAGCGCGACAGATACACCCCCACCAGGGCCGTTGGGGTGAAGGCGTGCGCGGTTTCCTCCAGCACCTCGCGCACGCACCCCTGCACGGGGGACTCCCCCGGGTCCAGATGGCCCGCCGGGTTGTTCAGGCGCAGGCCCTCCGGGGTGTGCTCCTCGACCAACAGGTAGCGGCCCTCACGTTCGATGATGGCCGCCACGGTGACGCTTGGCTTCCAGCGGGTGTCCATGGCGCCCATTATGCGCGGTCACGGGTGTGCGCCCACGTGGCGCTGCGGATCGGCCCTGGCACGGCGGCGCCGTTTGCCCGCAGAATATGCGCATTGACTGATTTTTTGTGCGGGATACGGGTTTTCCCTGGGCGGCAAATGTCGGCGTGGCGATGGCCAGGGCGGCCAAAACCCGCTACGCTGCACGCGCTGCAACCCCGTAGCCGACAACATCCGAGGAGAACGTGTGATGCGCATAGGTGTGCCGGCCGAAACGGCTGCACTCGAAACCCGGGTGGCCGTAACCCCCGAGACGGCCAAAAAACTCATCGCCCAAGGCCACACCGTGTTGGTGCAGGCCGGGGCAGGTGTGGCCAGCAGCGCCCCGGACGAGGCCTACCGCAGCGTGGGCGCCGAAATCGTCGATGCCGCAACGGCCCTGGGGGCCGAGCTGGTGCTCAAGGTGCGCGGCCCGTCGGCCGACGAGCTGGCGCACATGAAGGCCGGCGCCACGCTGGTGGGCATGCTCAACCCGTTCGATGCCGAGGGCCTGCAGCGCCTCGCTGCCGCCGGGCTGACGGCGTTTGCGCTGGAGGCCGCGCCGCGCACCACGCGCGCGCAAAGCATGGATGTGCTCTCCAGCCAGGCCAACATCGCCGGCTACAAGGCGGTGATGCTGGCGGCCCACCACTACCAGCGGCTGTTCCCAATGCTGATGACGGCGGCGGGCACCATCAAGGCCGCGCGCGTGGTCGTGCTGGGCGTCGGCGTGGCCGGCCTGCAGGCCATTGCCACCGCCAAGCGCCTGGGCGCGGTCATCGAAGCCTCCGACGTGCGCCCGGCGGTCAAGGAGCAGGTCGAGTCGCTGGGCGCCAAGTTCATCGACGTGCCCTACGAGACCGACGAGGAACGCGAATGCGCCCAGGGCGTGGGCGGCTACGCGCGTCCCATGCCGCAGAGCTGGCTGGAACGCCAGAAGGCCGAGGTGGCCAAGCGCGTGGCGCAGGCCGATGTCGTCATCTCCACCGCGCTCATCCCCGGGCGGCCCGCGCCCACGCTGGTCACCGAGGAGATGGTGCAGTCGATGAAGCCCGGCTCGGTGATCGTGGACATCGCCGCCGGCCGCGGCCCCGTGGGTCCGCACGGCCAGCCCGGCGGCAACTGCCCGCTGACCGTCCCCGACCAGGTGGTCACCGTCCACGGCGTGACCATCGTCGGCCACACCAACCTGCCCGCGCTGGTGGCCGCCGATGCCTCGGCGCTGTATGCGCGCAACGTGCTGGATTTTCTCAAGCTCGTCTTGCCCAAGGGGGCGACCGCCGTGCAGGTGCCGATGGACGACGACATCGTGGCGGCCTGCCTCATGACCCAGGGCGGCGACGTCAAACGCCGCGCCTGAGCCCCACTCCCGATTCGTTTGCGAGGGTCCCCATGGAAGCCGTTTCTCCGCTGCTCATCAACCTGATCATCTTCGTGCTGGCCATCTACGTCGGCTACCACGTGGTGTGGAACGTCACACCGGCGCTGCACACGCCGCTGATGGCCGTGACCAACGCCATTTCGGCCATCGTCATCGTGGGCGCCATGCTGGCCGCCGCGCTGACCGAGACCGGCCTGGCCAAGACCATGGGCGTGCTGGCCGTGGCGCTGGCCGCGGTCAACGTCTTCGGCGGCTTTTTGGTCACGCGCCGCATGTTGGAGATGTTCAAGAAAAAAGAACGCAAAGCCGCCGCCTCGGAAGGAGCCGCCCAATGAGCATGAACGCCGTCGTCCTGCTGTACCTGGTGGCCAGCGTCTGCTTCATCCAGGCGCTCAAGGGCTTGAGCCACCCCACCACGTCCATCCGCGGCAACGTTTTTGGCATGGTGGGCATGGCCATTGCCATCCTCACCACCGTGGGCTTGATCACCACCCTGGCCGACCGCATGGCCCTCGACGAGGTCGGGGGGCTGGGCTGGGTGGCGCTCGGGTTGGTGGCGGGTGGCACCGTGGGCGCGATCATGGCCAAGCGCGTCGAAATGACCAAGATGCCCGAGCTGGTCGCCTTCATGCACAGCATGATCGGCTTGGCCGCGGTGTGCATCGCCATCGCCGTGGTCACCGAACCCTGGGCCTTCGACCTCGCGCCCAAGGGCGGCACGATCCCGTTTGGCAACAAGATCGAGCTGTTCCTCGGCTCGGCCATCGGCGCCATCACCTTCAGCGGCTCGGTGATCGCGTTTGGCAAGCTCTCGGGCAAATACAAGTTCCGCCTGTTCCAGGGCGCGCCCGTGGTGTTTGCCGGGCAGCACTGGGTGAACCTGGGCCTGGGGCTGGCCATCATCGCCCTGGGGCTGGTGTTTGCCGCCACGGGCGACTGGGCGGCGTTTTACGCGCTGACGGCGCTGAGCTTCGTGCTCGGGGTGCTCATCATCATCCCCATCGGCGGCGCCGACATGCCGGTGGTGGTGTCCATGCTCAACAGCTACTCGGGCTGGGCGGCGGCGGGCATCGGCTTTTCGCTCAACAACCCCATGCTCATCATCGCCGGCTCGCTGGTCGGGTCCTCCGGCGCGATCCTGAGCTACATCATGTGCAAGGCGATGAACCGCTCGTTCATCAACGTCATCCTGGGCGGCTTTGGCGGCGATGCCGGCGCCGGCGCGCAGTCCGGCCAGCCTCAGCGCAGCGTCAAGAGCGGCAGCGCCGACGACGCGGCCTTCATCCTGAGCAACGCCGAGAGCGTCATCATCGTGCCCGGCTACGGCTTGGCGGTGGCGCGCGCCCAGCACGCGGTCAAGGAGCTGGCCGAAAAACTCACCCACAAGGGCATCAGCGTCAAATACGCCATCCACCCGGTGGCAGGCCGCATGCCCGGCCACATGAACGTGCTGCTGGCCGAGGCCGAAGTCCCCTACGACCAGGTGTTCGAGATGGAGGACATCAACAGCGAATTTGGCCAGACCGACGTCGCCATCATCCTCGGCGCCAACGACGTGGTCAACCCGGCGGCGTTGCAAAAAGGCAGCCCCATCTACGGCATGCCCATCCTCGAGGCGTACAAGGCGCGCACCGTCATCGTCAACAAACGCTCCATGGCCACGGGCTACGCCGGGCTGGACAACGAGCTGTTCTACATGGACAAGACCATGATGGTGTTTGGCGACGCCAAAAAAGTGGTGGAGGACATGGTCAAGGCGATTGAATGAGCGGCGCTGGTTGTACAATGAAAGAAAGAGTTAGCTAGGGAGGTCAATGGCGCATGCCGCTCGTTTCCATTGAGGCCAATGACCAGGTCGCCGCTATAAACAGTGTTGCGCTCAGCCATCCGCTGGGCGCAGACGCATCGGCGACGGAGCGCCTCTATCAAACGCTGATTGCGTTCAACTTGGATGCGTTTTTCCCCGACCAAGGCTTGAAGCTGCTGGCTACCGAGTTCAGTGCATGGGAGGACAGCAAGCGCAGGATCGACATTCTGGCGTGTGACCGAATGGGTTCGTTGGGGAAACACTGATTTATTCCCCTCCCGCCCCCTGCGCGGGAAGCCTGAGCGCCGCAGGATGTGGAACAATCCCTGGTACGGCTTGGGGGCAGTAGCAGCGATGATGCAGACCAGCTTTTCCGACTAC
>NZ_VJOL01000077.1 GCF_007556705.1 Tepidimonas thermarum
GGCCGTTGGAGAGCACGAAGCGGTCACGGTCGGCCCAGGCGGGGTTGGCCGGGTTGTGCTTGAGGTGGCGGCTCCACAGCGCCACGGCCATTTCGGCCATGCCCATGGGGGCGCCGGGGTGGCCGCTGTTGGCCTGCTGCACGGCATCCATCGCCAGCGCCCGGATGGCATGGGCCATGCGGGTGGGCGTCACACGCGGAGAGCTCATGGTGGGGGTCCCAATTCGGGTAAACCCCCAATTTTAGCCGGGCGGCACGATGCGCCAGGGTTGCGGCGGCGGGCGCTCGATGGGGCAAACGGCGTCGTCCAGCACGGCGCAGCGCACGCGCCCGGGGGCGGCGGGCACCGCATGCCCGCCGGTGAACGCGCCGAACGCCGGCAGCCACAGCGCTTGCCGTGTCAGCACGAAACAGGGCAGGCGCAGCCGCTCGCGCGCCGGGCCGTGCAGCACGCACACCGGGTGCACATGGCCGCACAGCGCGATGCCTTCGGCCCGCTCGTGCGCGCCGGGGGGATCGTCGGGTGGGGGTGGCGCGTGGCGGCACTGCCATGGGCCGCAGGGCCACGGCTCGTCGACGACGGTCATCTCCAGGACGCGCGGCGGGTCGCCCGCGCGGCCATCGTGGTTGCCGCGCACCAGCACGCACGCCAGCCCCGCGTGGGCCTGCCGCCACGCCAGCAGGGCGTCGAGCACCGCGGCGGTGCGCCCGCTGCGCGCATGCAGCCAGTCGCCCAGCACGACCAGGCGCTGTGCGCGGTGCCGCGTCAGCAGCGCGCCCAGGCGCTGCAGGTTGTCCTGGGTGGTGCCGCCGGGCACCGGCAGCCCGGCGGTGCGAAAGGCGGCCGCTTTGCCCAGGTGCACGTCGGCCACGAACAGCGTGGCGCCGGCGGGCCACCACAGCGCGCGCTCGGGCAGCAGCCACAGCGTCGCCTCGGGCCGGTCGGTGCCGGCCTGCAGCACGAGGGGGGGCGGCACACTGCCCGCAGCGGGGCGCCACTCGGGGTGCCGCTCAGGGTGCATGGGGGTGCTCAAGCGGCCTCCTGCGTGGGATTGGCGCGCCGGCGCCCGCGGCCGCGGGCGGCGCGTGCGGGTGCGTCGGCGGCGCGCTCCAGTTGCGCCACCAGCCGCTGCAGGCGTGCCGCCAGGGTTTCGCTGGAGAGCCGCTCGCGCTGCCGCTCGACCCACAGCGGCAGCGCCAGGGGCGTGGGGCGCGCGATCGTTTGCAGGCACAGCGTCTGACGCGCCATGCGCTGCAGCGCGTCGTGCAGGCGGTCGAGGTCGAGCTCCTGCATCAGCACCTCGGCCTGCGCCTGGTGCAGCAGGCGGTTGTCGGGGTCGTGGCGGCAAAACACCGCCCAAAACAAGGCGGCGGAGGCCTGCAGTTGGCGCGCCGGGCGCCGCTGGCCGGGGTGGCCGGGTTCCAGCAAACCCGCCACGCGCGCGATCTCGCGAAAGCGCCGCTTGGCGAGTTCGGCAGCGTGCAGGCTGGCCAGCAGCTCGGCCTGCAGCGTCGCGCGATCCGGCGGCTGCAGCCAGCGCGGCAGCGCCGCGGCCCAATCCACGGGCTGCGCGCACAGCAGCTCCAAGCCGTAGTCGTTGACCGCCAGCGAGAAGGTGCGCGGCTGGGCCTGGGCGGCGCGCCAGGCCAGCCAGGCGGCCAGGCCCGCGTGCACATCGCGCCCGGCAAACGGGTACACAAACAGGTGGCAGCCTTCGCGGTCGTGCAGCACCTCGGCCACCAGGTGCTGGCGGGTGGGCAGACGGGACCAACGCCCCTGCAGGGCCAGCAGGGGTTGCACCGCGGCCATTTCCGGTCCGTCGAAGACGCCGTGGGCGGCGGCTTCGAGCCGGGCCACCACGGCGTCGGCCAGCGTGGTGGACAGGGGCATGCGCCCGCCCTGCCAGCGCGGCACGCGCGGTGGCTGACCGCGTGCATCGCGCACCCAGGCGGTGAGCTCGTGCAGTCGCACCAGCTCCAGCGTGCGGCCCGCGAACACGAAACACTCCCCCGGGCGCAGGCGCGCGGCAAAGCCTTCTTCGACCGTACCCAGGCGCGCGCCGTTGAGGTAGCGCACCTCCAGTTGGGCGTCGGCGACGATGGTGCCGATGTTGAGGCGATGGCGGCGCGCCAGCCGCGCATCGGGTACGCGCCAAACGCCGCTGGCGTCGGGTTGGACGCGGCGGTATTCGGGGTAGGCGTGCAGCGACGCGCCGCCGTGGCGCACGAAATCCAGGCACCAGCGCCAATCCTGGTCCGACAAGTCGGCGTAGGCGTGGGTGGTGCGCACCTCGGCCAGCAGCGCCTCGGGGCGAAACCCCCCGCCCAGTGCCACGGTCACCAGGTGCTGCACCAGCACGTCCAGTGGCGCGCGCAGCGCTGGTCGTGGCTCGATCCGGCCGGCCTGCACCGCGTCGCGCGCGGCGGCGGCTTCGACCAGCTCCAGCGCGTGTGTGGGCACCAGCGTCACGCGCGACGGCTGGCCGGGCGCGTGGCCGCTGCGCCCGGCGCGCTGCAGCAGCCGCGCCACGCCCTTGGGCGAGCCGATCTGCAGCACGCGCTCCACCGGCGCAAAGTCCACCCCCAGGTCGAGGCTGGAGGTGCAGACCACGGCGCGCAAGGCGCCGGTTTTGAGGCCGTGCTCCACCCAGCGCCGCACCTGCGGGTCGAGCGAGCCGTGGTGCAGCGCGATCTGCCCGGCCCAGTCCGGGCGTGCGTCCAGCAGGGCCTGGTACCACCATTCGGTCTGCGAGCGGGTGTTGGTGAACAGCAGCGCGCTGCGGCAGCCCTCGAGTGCCGCCACCACGGCGGGCACCATGGCCGCGCCCAAATGGCCGGCCCAGGCAAAGCGCTGCACCTGCGCGGGCAGCAGGGTGTCGACCGTGATCGGTTTGGCCTGCGGCGCGCGCACGTGCGCGGCGGACGCGGCCGCGGTGGGGCCAAGCAGCGCGGCGGCGGCTTCGTCCGGGTTGGCCAGCGTGGCCGACATGCCCCAGACCTGCACCGCCGGCTGCCAGCCGCGCAGACGCGCCAGCGCCAGCTGCACCTGCACGCCGCGCTTGCTCGCCAGCAGTTCGTGCCATTCGTCCACCACCACGGCCGCCACCTGCGCGAGCAGCGCGGGGGCGTCGGCACGTGCGATCAGCAGGCTCAGGCTTTCGGGCGTGGTGACGAGCGCTTCGGGCCAGCGGCGCTGCTGCGCCGTGCGCTCGGCGTCAGGCGTGTCGCCGGTGCGCACGCCCAGCCGCCAACCGGGGGCCAGTGCCGCCATCGGGGCTTGCAGCGCGGCGGCGGTGTCGCCGGCCAGCGCGCGCAGCGGCGTGATCCACAACAGCCGGGGGCCACCCGTGGCGGCCGGCGGGGCCGCATGGCGTTGCAGCAGACCCAGCCAGACCGCGTAGGTTTTGCCCGCGCCGGTGGTGGCGTGCAGCAGGCCATGGTGACCGGCGCCAATGGCGGCCCAGGTCTGGCGCTGGAAGTCCAACGGCACCCAGCCCCGCGCGCGCATCCAGGCCTCGGCGGACCCGAGCGCGCGGGTGCCAGGCCGCGGCGCGCGGGTCATGGCCCACCTCCGGGGCCGGTGGCGTCGAGCAGCGCCAACAGCGTGGGCAGGCAGTCGGCCTCCTCGACGGGTTTGTCGGTGCGCCAGCGCAGCATGCGCGGAAACCGCACCGCCACCCCGCTTTTGTGGCGTGGACTGCGGGCAATGCCCTCGAAGCCGAGCTCGAACACCAGCGTCGGCTCCACCGCCCGCACGGGGCCAAAGCTCTCGCGTGTGGTGCGGCGAATGATGGCGTCCACACGCGCCATCTCGGCATCGCTCAGGCCGGCGTAGGCTTTGGCAAACGGCACCAGTTGCCGCTGCGGGTGGCCGATGGCGTGGCTCCAGACCGCAAAGGTGTAGTCGGAATACAACCCGGCGCGTCGCCCATGGCCTTTTTGCGCATAGACCAGCACCGCGTCCACGGTCCAGGGGTCGACCTTCCACTTCCACCAGGTGCCGACGCTGCGCGTGCGCCCGATGCCGTAGCCGCCGTCGCGCTGCTTGAGCATCAGCCCCTCGGCGCCCTGCGTGCGGGCGCTGCGGCGCGCCTGCGCGAGTGTCGCCCAGTCGGTCCCGGCGCTGGTGGGCAGGGTGGGGCTGATGCGCAGCGCGGGGTCGGCCAGCGTGTCCACCAGCGCCTGCAGGCGCGCGCGCCGCTGCCACTGTGGCTCGCGGCGGTAGTCGCGGCCGTCGGCTTCGAGCATGTCGTAGGCGACCAGCGCCACCGGCAATTCGCGCAACAGGGCCGGCGTCAGGCGCTGGCGGCCGATGCGCCGCTGCAGCGCGGCAAAGGGTTGCACCGCATCGCCAGCGACGACGACGATTTCGCCGTCGAGCACGGTGCCGGGCGGCAGGCGCTGGCCCACGGCGGCCAGCTCGGGGTAGCGGTCGGTGACCAGTTCCTCGCCGCGCGTCCACAGCGCCACCGTCTGCCGGCGCACCAGCTGGGCGCGGATGCCGTCCCACTTCCACTCCACGATCCAGTTGGCCACGGGCCCCAGCAACGCGAGCGGGTCCTGCGGCTCGGCGGGCAGCGGGTGGGCCAGAAAAAACGGGTAGGGCTGCGCATCCGGCGCGGCAGCCGCTGACGCCGCCGTGGCCGCGGCATCGGTGCGCATCGGCGCGCACGGCGCCACCAACGCCAGGTAGTCTTGCGGCCCCGGGCAGGCGTCGGCGCGCGTGTAGCCCATCAGGCGCTGGGCGACGAGCGCTGGCGGCAGCCCGGCCACCGTGGCCAGCGCCTGCGTGACCTGCTGGCGCGACACGCCCACGCGCAACGCGCCGGTGATGAGCTTGCCGTGCAGCAGGCGCTGCTCGGTGCTCAGGCGCTCCCACTGCGCGCGCAGGGCGACGTCGCGCTGCGCCTCGGGCAGCGTGCGCAATTGCCGCACCGCGTGCATCCAGTGCGCCAGGCTGTGCTCCTCGGGCGCGCGCGCGGGCGGCAGCAGCAAGGCGATGGTTTCGGCCAGGTCGCCCGCCGCCTGGTAGCACTCGTCGAACAACCACGCGGGCAAGCCGGCGGCGGCGCGCGCCAGCTCGCGCAAGCGGCGCGCGGGCACGCACTGGCGCGGCTTGCCGCCCGCCAGCAGGTACACTGCCCAGGCCGCATCCGCCGGCGGCGCCGAGCGGAAGTAGGCCTGCAGCGCGGCCTGTTTGGCCGCGGTCGAGGTGGTGGCGTCCAGCGTTTGGAACAACGCGGCAAAGGCCTTCATGGCGCCTCGTCCTCGAAGGCGTCGGCGCCGTCTTCACCGCGGTAGTGCGCCTGCAGCGCGTCCGCTTGCAGCCCCTGCTCCTTGAGGTAGCGCACCAGCGGCGCCACCTGGCCATGGGTCACCAGCACCCGTTGCGCGCCGCTGGCACCAATCGCTTGCAGCAGCCCCGGCCAGTCGGCGTGGTCCGACAGCGCAAAGCCCCGGTCCACCCCGCGGCGGCGGCGCGTGCCGCGCAGCTGCATCCAGCCGCTGACCATCGCATCGGCATACGGCCCCAGGCGGCGCAGCCCGGGTGAGCCCTGCGCCGACGGCGGCGCTATGACCAGGGCGCGCTGCCCCTCGGCGGGGGCGCGCCCGTCGCCCCAGCGTTGCGTGGCGGGCAGCGCCACCCCCGCGGCGCGGTAGGCTTGGTTGATCGTCTCCACCGCCCCGTGCACCACGATCGGGCCGATGGGTGCCGTGCCCAGGCCGGCAAGCAGGCGCTGCGCCTTGCCCAACGCGTAGGCGTAGAGCACACTGGCACGCCCGGCCGTGGCATTGGCCTGCCACCAGGCGCGGATGTCGTCGAACACGGTGACTTGGGGGCGCCAGCGGTACAGCGGCAGGCCGAAGGTCGATTCGGTGATGAAGGTGTGGCAGCGCACCGGCTCGAACGGCGTGCAGGTGGTGTCCGCTTCGACCTTGTAGTCGCCGGAGACGACCCAGACCTCGCCCCGGTGTTCCAGCCGTACTTGCGCCGAGCCGAGCACGTGGCCCGCTGGGTGCAGCGACACGCGCACGTTGCCGCACGTCACCGGCGCGCCGTAGTCCACCGTCTGCAGCGCAATGTCGGCGCCCAAGCGTGCGCGCAGCACGCCCGCGCTGTCGCGGTGTGCCAGGTAGGCGCCATGGCCGCGGCGTGCGTGGTCGGCGTGCGCATGGGTGATGACGGCACGCGCCACCGGCCGCCACGGGTCGATAAAAAAATCCCCCGCTGGACAGTACAGCCCCTGCGGGCGCAACACCACCAACGCCCCACTGTCGGTCATGGCCAACAGTGTAGCCAGCCGGTCATGACCCTTCCGCTAAGATCGGCGCGACCTTCAACCACCGTTTTGCCGTCCGCATGTCCTCTCCACCCTTGGTCTGGCGCTGGTGCGTCGCGCCCGCCGCGGTTGCGGCCGTGCTGGCCGCGTCGCTGCGCGTGGGCGGATACGACGTGGCGGCGCTGCAAGCCACCCAACGCGTCACCATGGGGCTGCCCGACACCCTGTGGTGGCTGCTGACCTGGCTGGGGGATACGCAGTTTGCGCTGGCGCTGTTGGTGTTGCTGGTGCTGCTGGCGCTGCCGCGTTCGACGCCATGGCTGACGGCCCTGGTGTGGGCGGCGTTGCCCACCACGGTGCTGGTGCACGGGCTCAAGTGGGCCTGGCATGCACCCCGCCCGCTGGCCGTGTTGGGGCCAGAGGGGGTGCACGCGATCGGCACCGCGCTGTTGCGCAACAGTTTTCCGTCCGGGCATACGGCCATGGCGTTTCTGGCGGCGGCCAGCATCCAGGCGTCGCCGGGCACCAGCTGCAGGGCCAGCAGCTTGGTGGGCTCTCCCTGGGACAGCACCACCAGCACACCCACCAGCGACAACACCGCGCCGCCCAGTTGCCGGTGCT
>NZ_VJOL01000078.1 GCF_007556705.1 Tepidimonas thermarum
GCGCCATCCAGTCCGTTCTCGAGCAAGATCGCATAAGCGGCTTCCAAGGGGTTGGTTTCGACTCGTATTGCCATGAGGGTTACACTCCTTTCTCGAAGTCATGGCGTCAGACCCACCCTCGCGCTGTCTGCTGGGCGGGGAGCGTAGGCGCGTAGCGCCGGAGATCCCCGCCCAGCAGACAACCGGCAAAATGGAATTTACAGAAAGAACGATACACAACTAGTGCGTCTGCTGCATGAAAAAACGCCCCCGAGGCGGGCCACCGGGCGGGTTTTGCACCGCCGCGAGGGCACTTTGGGCGCCTCAGAGGCTGCCTTGGGGTGATTTGCGCTGACCTCACAGCGAGCGTGAGCGAGTGTGCGGTGTACGAGCTTTTTTGTTCAGTGGTTCCTTTGATCACGAGGTCATCGGCCGCTGTGAAGTTGCCGTCCTTGTTCGCGTCGATGAACACGTAGCTGTTGCCTCCAAAGGCCGTGTAAGCTACGCCACGATCACCTGCCGGATCGTTGAACAGGTCGGCGATGCTGGTGAGGTTGGTTGTTCCATCCACGAAAGCGCTGACATTCACGATGAACCGCGAGTGCGTTTTTCAAGTTCTGCGCAATGCCGATGTAGTCCACGATCAACCCTGCGGGCTTGTCGCGGAATACGCGGTTGACGCGGGCAATCGCCTGCATCAGCCCGTGGCCGCGCATCGGCTTGTCCACGTACATGGTGTGCATGCACGGGGCATCGAAGCCAGTCAGCCACATGTCGCGCACGATGACGAGCTTCAAGGGGTCGTTCGGGTCGCGGGCGCGGCGGGCCAGCAGGTCGCGCCGCGCCTTGTTGCCGATGTGTTTTTGCCACTCAGGCGGATCAGAGGCCGCCCCGGTCATTACGATCTTGACGGCCCCGGCGTTGTCATCATCGCTGTCCCAGTCGGGGCGCAGCCGCACGATCGCGTCGTAGAGCTTCACGCAGATGCGCCGGCTCATGCAGACGATCATCCCCTTGCCATCCAGCGCCGCAACGCGCGCCTCGAAGTGCTGCACGATGTCTTGGGCCACCTGCGCCAGTCGCTTGTCGCTGCCGACCAGCGCCTCCACCGTCGCCCATTTTTGCTTGATGCGTTCGCGGGTAGGTTCTTCCTCGTCCTCCAACACCTCCTCGATCTCAGCATCGATCTTCGGTTTTTCGTCCTCGTCGAGTTCGATGCGCGCCAGGCGCGATTCGTAGTAGATCGGCACCGTCGCGCCGTCCTCCACCGCGCGGCTGATGTCGTAAATGTCGATGTAGTGGCCGAACACCGCCGGGGTGTTGACGTCGTCCGCCTCGATCGGCGTGCCGGTAAAGCCGATGAACGAGGCGTTCGGCAAGGCATCGCGCAGGTACTTGGCAAAGCCGTAAGCAATCTCGCCCGTCTTGGCATCCACCCTGGCCTTGAAGCCGTACTGGCTGCGGTGCGCCTCGTCGGCGATCACCACCACGTTGCGCCGGGTGGTCAGTGGCCCGTCGATCTCGCCGAACTTCTGCAAGGTCGTGAAAATCACCCCGCCCGCCGCGCGGTCGAGCAGCCGTTGCACATCCTCGCGGCTTTGCGCCTGCACCGGCGTCTGCCGGATCAGGTCGCGGCACATGGAGAAGGTGGCAAAGAGCTGGTCGTCCAGATCGTTGCGGTCGGTGATCACCACCAGCGTCGGGTTTTCGAGCAAAGGGTGCTTGACCAAGCGCCCCGCGTAAAAGGCCATCAGCAGGCTCTTGCCCGACCCCTGCGTGTGCCAGATCACCCCGACGCGGCGATCCCCGGGCTTTTGCTCGCGTGCCGACGGCAGCCCATAGCGCGCCGGGTCTTCCCGTGCCACGTTCTTGGGCGGCAGCGCACGCAACGTCTGCTCCACCGCCTTTTTGACCGCGTGGAACTGGTGGTAGCCGGCGATGATCTTGACGAGCCCCGCGCCCGTCTGCCCGAAGACGGTGAAATCGCGCATGAGCTCCAACAGCCGCTGCCGTTCGAACACCCCCTCGATCAGCGTTGGGAGTTCCGGCGCACCCTTCGGGGCAATGTCCGTTCCGTCGGTGGTGCGCCAGGGCATAAAGCGCTCGAAGTCGGCCGAGAGCGACCCCACCCGCGCCGCGATGCCGTCGGAAGCCACGAGCAGCGCATTGGTGTGAAAGAGCGGGGCAATCTCCCGCTTGTAGGTCTGCAACTGGTTGAACGCGCCCACCAGGGTGGCCTGCTCCGCGCCGGGTGCTTTCAGCTCGATCACCGCGAGCGGCAGGCCATTGACGAATACGACCACATCGGCGCGGCGCTTGTGCGGGCCATTGATCACCACAAACTGGCGCACTGCCAGCCAATCATTAGCCTCCGGGCGCTCGAAATTGATCAACCACACCTTGCCCGCGGCGAGTGTGCCGTCTTCGGCGTGGTACTCGACATCCACCCCCTCGGTCAGCAGCCGATGCACGCGGCGGTTTTCTTCGAGCAGGTTCGGCAGCTCGGCATGGGTCACCTTGCGGATCGCCTCCTGGCGGGCCTCCTCCGGCATGCCGGGATTGAGGCACGCTACGGCTTCTTCCAGCCGCCGCTTAAGCAGCACATCCTGGTAGCTCTCGCGCTCGGGGTGCGTGCCATCGGGGCCGATCTCCTCCTCACAGGCAATGTGGTAGCCGAGCGTGTGGAACTGATCGAGCAGGGCTTGCTCGACGTCGGCCTCCGACAGAAACGCCATGACAGTTCTCCTCACACGCCGCGGGGTGCCGCGCCCAGCAGCGCCTCGACGCCCTGCACGAAGGCCTGGAAGCTGCGCGAACGGTTGCTTGGAATATCGAGCTTCGGCGCAATGCGCCGTGCAGCCTCGATTTTGGGATAGCTGCTCTTGTAAATGCCGTGCTTCTTGAGAAAGCGGTGCAATGCCTCCCAGGTGCCGCCATTGTCAGGGTTGCGGAAAATGCCTTTGTCGGCATCGATCGCCGGGAGACTGGAGAATGCCTGGCGCAGTGCCGCAGCGTCGCCGATGAACCAGGATTCCAACTCCTCGACCGCGATGCGGTTGACGACGTGGAACTGCCCGTGAGCGTCTGGGCTGGTCTTGGTCGCAAGTCCCGCTCTCCGTGCCATGTCTTCGAGCTGACGCTTGAGCGCCGCGCAATCGTCGGCATCCCGATCCACCAGCACGACCACGCGCAACGACTCGCCCTGCACGATACGGTCACGGTAGGCGGCAAGCCGACGAGGCAGCACCTTGAGCAGCTTGTGTTTGCTTCCAAGGTTGACCAGCTTCCAGTGCGCTCGCCCGCGCACCAGCTTCGGCAACACATGTTTGAGCGCCTCTTCCGCCGAAGGCTCTTCGACCAGGAACTCGATTTGCATCACACGTCATCCCCGATGGCGAGCGGATCACCGACTTCGAAATGCCCCTCCATCCACAGCTCGCCCAGGGTCGCGCCATGCCGGATGAAATCCTCGATGCCAGGCATCTCGCTGACCCGGCGCAACCGGGTGTAGCCATCGGCGGCGCGATACAACACGCGCACCTCTTCCGGTCGTAGAGGGTTGATGAAGAACGGCGAATGGGTGGTGACGATCAACTGGGTGCGCTCTGCGGCCTGCTGACACTCTTCGGCCAGTTCCGGCAGCAGGCGCGGATGGAGATAGTTCTCCGGCTCCTCGATGCCCACGAGCTGCGGCGGGTCTGGATCGTAAAGCACGGTCAGATAGGCCAGCAGCTTGAGCGTGCCGTCGGAGGCAAAGCGCGATAGTACCGGCTTGGAAAAGGGCGCGTCTTTGATGAGAAGGAGCAAGCGGCTGTCATCCATCACCTGGGCCTCGACCTTTTCGACGCGAGGAATGCGCCGCCGCAGCGTCTCGAAGATCTTCTCCAGGCGCTCGGGGTGCTGCTCCCGCAAGTACTGGATGACATTGGGCAGATTGTCGCCCGTGGGCGAGAGCCTTTCCTCCGCCCCCGCCTCGGGATTGCCACGGGCAGCATCGGCCGAGAGATAGGAGAGGTGCCAACTGGTGATGAAGTTGCGCAGCGCGATCACGCGCGGATTCTCGGCCAGGGTGCCCAAGGTGCTCACCGCCAGGACATCGGGGCCGGAAAGGGGCGTTTCGACCCGCTTGTCGCTGGCTTCGGGCGCTTCCCCAGTAATGACTTTGCCTTTGCCGTATTGGTAATCGAGAAAGTGGAAAGGCGCTGCTGGATGGCCGCGTTTCCAGCGGAGAAACTCACGCGCAACGACGGGCCCTCTGGCCTGCTCCTCGATCTCCAGGTGGTAGGTGATAAGCGAGGTTCCGGGGCGCTCCCGATACTGCAACTCGATGACGATCGGACCATCCTGATCGCGGCTGCGCAGCTCGCGGAACCGCCCCCGCTTATCCCACGCCTTGCGCAAGCCGTTCGAGAAACATTCGGCCAGAAAAGCGAAGACGTCGAATACCGTGGATTTGCCGCTGCCATTCGGCCCCAGCAGGACGGTGAGCGGCGTGATGCGCTCGAGCGTGACATTCTGCAGCGCCCGGTAATTGCGCACCCGCAGGCTTTCGATGCGCGGCGGGGTGTTGTCAGTCAACATAAGACAAGCTCCGGAATTTTATGGCCATTATCGCGTCGCAGGCGGCGCCAGCATGTTTTCGATCAGCCGGATCATCACATCCTTGTGCTTGGCGTCCGACTCCGCCACCAGCAGGGCGAGCGCGGCGAGCCCCACGTCGTTGATCACCGGCTCGCCTGCGCGGAAAAGCCGCCCGTTGCGGGCGAGGAAATCGACGAACAGCATCGCCCCGCAGCGCTTGTTGCCGTCGGAGAACGGATGGTTCTTGATGACGAAATAGAGCAGGTGCGCCGCCTTGGTCTCGATGGTGGGGTAGGCAGGCTCGCCGAACACCGTCTGTTCCAGGTTGCCGAGAATAGCGGCGAAAGCATCTTCGCGCTCGCGCCCGAAGAGGTCGGAGGCCTCGCCACGCGCCTGCAGATCGGCTTTGAGGCGCGCAATCGCGTCGCGGGCCTCGACCAGTGTTGGCAAGACGCCGCCGGGGCTGCCCGCCGGGGCGGTGAGCAGCCCCTCGTCGTAGCGTTGCAGCCACAGAAAGGTCTGGGTGTAGCGGGCGATCACATCCACCAGCCCGCGGCCTTGCTCCGCGGTAAGCGCCTCGCCCGCGGCGGCCTTTTTCACTAGCGCGAGCGCCGCTTCCAACTCGGCGGCGTTTTTCTCGAAACGCTGGCGGTCGAGCGAATAGCCCTGGGTGAGATGCTCGCGCAGCACGCGTGTGGCCCATTGGCGGAAGCGCGTGGCGCGGGTGGAATTGACCCGGTAGCCGACGGAGATGATGGCATCGAGGTTGTAGTGCTTCAGTCGCCGCTCGACCTGTCGCGTGCCTTCGGTTCGAACTGCTAAGAAATCCTTAGTCGTTGCCGGCTCCTCGAGTTCGCCATCGCGGAAGATGTTCTTCAGGTGCATGAGCACGTTTTCCGGCGTAGTGGCGAATAGCTCGGCCATCTGGCGCTGCGTCAGCCAGATGGTTTCACCTTCCAGACGAACCTGTATCGATTGGTCGGGAGATTCGAAAATGATGATCTGGTTCTGAGGCTTCATAGTCCACGCTCCTTGAGGAAGGCTTCGGCGTCCCGGATGCGCAGTTCGCCCGAGATCAGCTTGGGCAGCAGCTTATCGCGTAGGCCAGCGAGAATGCGGGATTCTAAAACCATCTCTTCCCGACGCTGCTCGATGTTCGAAGCCAACGAATCAAACGCGGTAACCAGCGGGCGAGGTGGGAGAACAATCTGTGGCTTCTGTACGCCATCGATTGGTAGCATGTTGACCGTAGTGCCGTTGGCGTAGCCGCTTACCACATCATGCATCTGCGGCGAATTCAGCAGATGACAGAGGAATGCTGCTGTAAGCGATCCGCCCGGCTTAGGTCTCAGCCGATAGAGGTGATGGCTCGCAATTCCGTGTGCACCAAAGAGCCGAGGAACGATGGCAGCGTAGCCAATGAGGAGACGGTCATGTCCCTGCTCGGTGTTTGCCACGATCACATCGCCAGGTTGAACGACGTGTCGGTCGGCGTACTCGCCAGCGTAGTACTTTATGCCCTCGTACTTGTACCCTCCACCCTCGTATATCGAGTTGAGGTTGTGAAGTGGCAAGCCATAGTCGCGAAGGCCGTCCCCCTTATAGCTGACACCCTTCACCGCGTCGACATGATCGCCGAGTGCTTCTAGCCTCCACCCCTCCGGAATCTCGCCCAACTCCGAATCGACGAGGCGGTCGGGGAAGAGGTCGTAGAGGTGGGCGGGCAGCCCCGGCAGCGATTCGCCGCGGCGCCAGCGGCCTTCCAGCTTGGCGCGCACGGGCTCGAAGTCCACGAACCACGCGCGGAACAGGGCGCGCGCCATGGCCTCCAGCGTTTCGTTCTGGCGACGCAGGTTCTCGATCTTGTCGTCCAGCGTGCCGAGGATGTGGGCGATGGCGCGTTGTTCGTCCATTGGGGGGACTAGTAGGGGGCACGCACCTAATATGGATGTGTTTAACAGGCCGTTGAAAAAATACCCTTCGAACGCACCAGTGACGCTGCTTTCGAAGAAACGAGCCGCCCAGACGTGGCTGCGCAGCGATTGCGACGTGCATTTCGGCCGGTTTGCAGGCCGTTTTGCC
>NZ_VJOL01000079.1 GCF_007556705.1 Tepidimonas thermarum
GCGCCATCCAGTCCGTTCTCGAGCAAGATCGCATAAGCGGCTTCCAAGGGGTTGGTTTCGACTCGTATTGCCATGAGGGTTACACTCCTTTCTCGAAGTCATGGCGTCAGACCCACCCTCGCGCTGTCTGCTGGGCGGGGAGCGTAGGCGCGTAGCGCCGGAGATCCCCGCCCAGCAGACAACCGGCAAAATGGAATTTACAGAAAGAACGATACACAACTCCTTGGTGGCGTGTGGGATGGCATACGCGCCGCGGTGCAGCCCGCCGTGGCCAGCATCACAGAAGCGCTCGCGCCACTTGCGCCCATTGGAGAGGCGGTCGCGTCGGTGTTCGGTTTCATCGCCGATGGCGTGAGCCGGGTGGTCGGCTGGATCGGTCAGCTGCTCGCGCCGGTGACGCTCTCCAAGGATGAATTCGACAGCCTCTCGGCATCGGGCCAGTCTCTCGGGGCGGTGATCGGGGGCGTGTTGAGCACGGCATTTACGGCGCTGACGTTCCCGATCCGTGCCGTGGGCACCTTGGTGGGCTGGGTGATGGAGGGCTTTCGGTGGCTGGTGTCGTTTTCGCCGCTGGCTGCGCTGCAAGCCGCCTGGCAACCGCTCTCGGGCTTCTTCGGTAGCCTGTGGGCCGGCGTGGTCAGCGGGGCACAGTCGGCCTGGCAGCAACTGACTGCAGCGCTGGGTTCTTTCGCACCCTTGCAGGCATTGCAGTCGGTGATCGGTTCGATGCTGACAGCGTTGCGTGATCTGCCCGGGCAGTTCATGAGCCTGGGCAGCGCGATGCTGCAAGGCCTCGCCCAAGGCGTGCGCAATGCCGCCCAGCAGGCCGTGGCGGCCGTGGGTGAAGTGGCCGCCGGAGTGCGCGACCGCTTCAAAGGGATGCTGGGCATCCACAGTCCGTCGCGGGTGTTTGCCGCGCTGGGCGGCGCGCTGTCACTCGGCCTGGCACAAGGCGTGGCGGCAGCCGGGCCGCAGGCGGTAGACGAGGTCGGGCGGCTGGCGAAATCGCTGCAGGAGGTGCCATTCGCACTGACCGCACCAGGGTCGTCATCAACTGGCCTGCGCCCGCCATCGCCGGATCGGCCCCCGATGGGCTTGAGCGCGCCGACAGACTGGATCGCTGGCAACCCGTCTGCTACGCCATCGATCCACTTCGCGCCGCAGATCACCATCTACGCCCCAGCGGGCAGCGATGCGCAGTCGATGGCAGTCGATGTCGAGCAGCGGCTGCGCCGCCTCATCCAGGACGCCCTGCGCGGCAGCCGCGCGGCGTTGCACGACTAAGAGGAAATCGCATGGCCGAGCGAGTGATGATGGCGCTTGGCCCCTTTCGCTTTGAAGTGGGGCAGGCGACGTATCAAAGTCTGGCGATGCGCCAGTCGTGGCGCTGGCCCGAGCAGGCGCGCATCGGGCGCGAGCCGGCGCTGCAGTACACCGGGCGCGAGCCCATCGAAGTCACGCTGTCCGGCACGCTCTACCCCAGTTTCGATGGCGGCCTCGCGCAGGTCGAGCAGATGCGCGAGCTCGCCGACAAGGGCGAGCCGCTGCAACTGGTCGACGGCCTGGGGCGGGTGTGGGGCGCGTGGGTGATCGTCGAGGTGGGCGACACCCGCAGCGTGCTGATGGACGATGGCCAGCCGCGGCGCATCGCCTTCGAGCTCAAGCTCAAGTCCTACGGCGAGGACAACATCGTCACCGACATCAGCGGCGGCTGGAGCCCGTTTGCCGTGCTGCTGCCGATCATCGATGAGGTGGCGTCCGACCCGCTGGGCGCGCTCAATACCGTGGTCGGCGATGTGGTGCAGCGCATTGCAGGGTCGATGGGCGGCGGCGTCATACAGCGCGCATCCGTGCTGCAGGACGTCATGCGCGATGTCATGCAGCCGCTGCGCACCGCGCTCAACGGCTCAGTCAGCCGACTGCGCGAGGCAGGCGTGACGCTGCCGGCCATCGATGCGCTGCTCACGCGCGTGGCGCGCGCCAGCGCCGCGCCGCTGTCGTCGTATGACGTGATGGCCGCGCAGATCGCGGCGCTGCGCGACGACATCGAACGCGCCCGCCTCGAAGCCGAGCGCCATCCACAGGCCGCCGAACTGCACGAGGTGCTAGACAGCGCCGAGCGCGCCTTGCAAGGCCTGATGCCCGCCGAGCAGGAGACTGCCTGATGCTGACGCAAGAAGATGCCATCGTCGTCGCCCGCGAAGGCGACATGATCGACTACCTTGTATGGCGGCACTACGGGCGACTGGACGTGCTGCCGCTGGTGCTGCAGCACAACCGGGCGCTGGCGCGCCTGAGTGCGCGCGACATGCTGCGCTTGCCAGACGGCACGCCGGTGCGCATGCCAGCGCTTGTCGATGAGCCGCAACTGCGGCTGGTACGCCTGTGGTCGTAAGCCATGCAGCCGCGCTTTCGAATCATCGCCGACCGCCACGACGTCACGCGCGCCGTCGCCGATCGGCTCATCGAGCTCATCATCACCGATGAGGCGGGGCTGGCGTCCGACGTGGTGCGCTTGACGCTCGATGACCGTCGTCGCGCCGACGGCGCAATCGCGCAGCTGCCGCGCATTGGCACGCAGCTTGAGGTTGCCTTGTCATACGCCGGCGGCGCGTGGGTGCCGATGGGTCGCTACATCATCGATGAGGTCGAAATCAGCGCGCCGCCGGCCACGCTGACGGTCTCGGGCAAGGCCGCCGACATGGTCGGGCCATTTCGCAGCCCCAAGACGCGATCATGGCACGACACGACGCTGGGACGCATCGTCGAAGCCATCGCCGCCGAGCACGGCTACACGCCCAAGATCGACCCCGAACTGGGCGCAATCGCCATCCCGCACGTCGACCAGACCGAGGAGTCTGACATGGCGCTGCTCACCCGGCTGGCGTCCAAGCACGATGCCGTATCCAAGCCGGTGGCCGGCCACCTGGTGCTGGCCAAGCGCGGGGCGGCCAAGAGCGTCACCGGCCAAGCGCTACCGACGATCACGCTGCGGCCGGATCAGATCAGCGAGTGGCGCTATCAGTACAGTGCCCGCCGGATAGCGGGCAAAGGCGGCTCCGGTCTCGCCGACAACAGTGACGAGAGCCCCGGCGGAGTCAAGGCCTACTGGTGGGACTACCAAAAGGGCGAGCGGCGCGAAGTCGTCGTCGGAAACCCCCCCTACGAGGAGCTGCGCTACGTGCACGCCACCGAGGCTGAGGCCCGAGCCGCTGCCGCCACCCGCAAAAACCGCGGCGAGCGCTCGCAGGCCGAGCTGAGCTTTCGGATGCCCGGAGACCCGCGCCTGGCCGCCGAGGCGCGGCTATCCATTGCACTGCGACCGGTCATCCCGACTCGGTGGCGCATCACGCGCGTCGAGCACCGCTTGAGCGCGCAGGGGTACAGCACCAGCGTCGAGTGCGAACGCGACGTCACCGATCCGATATCGATCACGCAAAGCGAGGTCAACGATGACACCCCATGACACCCAGCCGATCACGATCACAGCCAACGAGCTCAAGGCGATGTTGGAGCAGGCTGCCGAGCGCGGCGCTGAGCAATGCCTGGCCCGCCTCGGCCTTGAAAACGGCCACGCCGCGCGCGACATCCGCGAGCTGCGCGACCTGCTGGCCGCTTGGCGCGAGGCGCGCCGCACCGCCTGGCAGACCATCGTCAAAGTCACCACGACTGGCATCCTGGCTGCGCTGCTGGTCGGCATTGCAGTCAAGCTCAAACTGACAGGAGGCGGCTCATGATCGAAACCCTGTTGGGCGGATTGCTGGGCGGCGCTTTCCGGCTCGCGCCCGAAATCCTCAAGTGGCTCGACCGCAAAGGCGAGCGCGCGCACGAGCTTGCCATGCAAGACAAGGCGCTGGAGTTTGAGCGCCTGCGCGGCGCGCAGCGCATGGCCGAGATCAGCGCGAGCGCAGAGGCGCTGTGGAACACCGGGGCTATCGATGCGCTGCGCGAAGCGGTGGCGGCGCAGGGTCGCATCACGGGCGTCAAGTGGGCCGATGCGCTGTCCAGCAGCGTGCGCCCTGTCATCACCTACTGGTTTATGGCGCTCTATTGCGCGGCCAAGACCGCTGCCTTCGTGGGCGCTATCCAGGCCGGAGCAGACTGGATCGCCGCCATCCAGGCCGCGTGGACTGAAGCCGACCAAGCCCTATGGGCCGGCGTGCTGAACTTCTGGTTCCTGGGGCGGGTATTCGACCGAGTGCGGCCATGATCGCGGTACCCAAGGCGGCCATCGATCTGGCCAAGCGATTTGAAGGCTTCCATCGCGTGCCCAAGCACGATCCAGGGCGCGCGCATCCCTACATCTGTCCGGCCGGCTACTGGACGATCGGCTACGGCCACGTCTGCACGCCCGACCATCCGCCGATCACCGAAGCCGAGGCCGAGGCTTACCTTGCCCAGGATTTGCAGATTGCGCTGGCCGCCACGTTGCGCTACTGCCCGCTGCTGGCCGCCGAGCCCGAGGGGCGGCTGGCGGCCATCGTCGACTTCACCTTCAACCTCGGCGCGGGGCGGCTGCAAACATCAACACTGCGGCGGCGGATCAACCAGCGCGACTGGCAAGCTGCCGCGCACGAGCTGCGGCGCTGGGTCTACGGCGGTGGCAAGGTGCTCTCAGGGCTCGTGGCACGCCGATCGGCTGAAGCCGCCTGGCTGCTCAACGCATGAGCCCAGACGCGGGTGCCGCACGCGATTGTGTCAAACGTCGATCCTCCTCCACGTCAGTGTCTTGCCAGCGGCGTTCGGGCGAGCGCATCGCGCTACTGTAAATGAGCAATCCGTGCATCGCAAAACCCAGACATAAAATGGAAAACCAAGCTCATATCGGCTACAGTAGATGAGCAATTTATGTCCAGGAGGTCGCCATGCGTCGACTCAGCGTCAAAGCCAGGATGGCTCGCTCCATTGCTCTGCGCCGGGGCGAGGTTGTCCTGCGCGCGGACTTCGCGCACATGGGCAGCCCCAGCCAGATCAGCCGGGCGCTCAAGGAGCTCATCGCGGCGGGCAAGATCGTTCGCCTGGGCTATGGGGTCTACGCCAAGGCGCGTCCGAGTCTACTGTCTGGCAGACCGGTGCCGCGTGTGTCCCTGGAAGAGTTGGCGCAGGAAGCGCTGGAGAAGCTGGGGGTGCCTGTGCAGCTGGGCCGTGCCCAAGCCGACTACGCCGGGGGCAAGACGACACAGATTCCCGTCCGCACAACATTCAACACGGGCCGGCGCCGTATTTCCCGCAAGATCACCGTCGGCACCAGCGCCGTGCGCTATGAGAACCATTACCGAGCGCGAGCGTGATCTGATCCTGGATGTGCGCAACGAGGGCCTGACTTCGTTGCCGCCCGCGATCATCGAGAAAGACCTGCTGATCACGGAAGTGCTGCGCACCGTCGTGGCAGCAGACAGCGATGACATCCAGTTGGTGTTTTGCGGCGGAACCTGCCTGTCCAAAGCGCACGGCTTGATCGCGCGGATGTCCGAAGACATCGATTTCAAGCTGGTGCTGCCGCCGGACTTGTCGCGCAATGCGCGCGCTCGTTTGCTGAGCCAGTTCAAGAAACGCATGGCTGCCATACTGGAGAACGCTGGCTTTGCGGTGCCGACTGAGGAGATCGTCGCGCGCGACGAAAACAGCTACGTCTTGCTGAATCTGCACTATGAGAGCCGCTTCGCGCCGGTGGCCAGCCTGCGGCCAGAGATCAAGGTAGAGCTCAATGCCCGAGCACCGTTGCTGCCCACAGCACGACTACCGATTGTGTCCATGCTGGATGCCTTGATCCAGACACCTCGGACGGATTGCCAGGTGCAGTGCATTGGCGTCGAGGAGGCCGTCCTTGAAAAGGTGCTGTCCTTCCTGCGCCGAACGGCAAAAGCCCGTGCTAGCCACCGTCGTGCCGCCGCCGACGACGACCGATTGGTCCGTCACCTCTACGATGTGGCAGCCATCGCTCGAAGGCGTCAGGGGCTGGCGCTGCCGCACGAATGTTTTGTGACGCTGGTGGCTGACGATGCCGCGCAATTTCGTCATCAGTATCCAGAATTTGAAGATGACCCGGTAAGTCAGATGCGCGCGGCCCTGCAGGCCCTACACCACGACGCCGATGCCTTCGAGCGCGATTACCGTCGCTTCGTGGATGAGCTGGTGTTTGGCGAGCCGTTACCGTTTGCCCAAGCCAGAGCAGTGTTCATCGAGTTGGCCGAATCCCTGATCGAGCAGATGAAGGCATAAAGCAAAAGTGCTACAGAAAGGGTCGCGTCCTGCTGGTCTTAGCCCTCACCCGCTGGCCGCCCAGTTGTGTATCGTTCTTTCTGTAAATTCCATTTTGCCGGTTGTCTGCTGGGCGGGGATCTCCGGCGCTACGCGCCTACGCTCCCCGCCCAGCAGACAGCGCGAGGGTGGGTCTGACGCCATGACTTCGAGAAAGGAGTGTAACCCTCATGGCAATACGAGTCGAAACCAACCCCTTGGAAGCCGCTTATGCGATCTTGCTCGAGAACGGACTGGATGGCGC
>NZ_VJOL01000008.1 GCF_007556705.1 Tepidimonas thermarum
GATGTAGCTGAACATCGCCCCCTGGAAGTCTTGACTGCCTCTCATCGTGCTCGTCTGCGTTGTTCTCGGTTGGCCTCAGATCGTACCGCCCGACGCGGGGGGTGGCGAGGGATTTTTCAACGGCCTGTTAATCTGCATTATCAACATATCGCAAAGCGCAAAAAATTTCAATATGGCACGCGCCGGATCGCTCGTGGGCCTTCAAGGTGGAGCCGCATCTGACGCATGTGCGCAACTTCATCGACGCCGAGCGTCTGCCCAATCAGGTGGGCAATCAGCGCTTTGTGCTGTTGCGCTACGCCAACGTGTCGGCGCGGCTGTACGGGGTGGACCTGTCGGGGCACGCGGACTTGGCGCGCAACGACTGGGGCGCGTGGGGTGTGCGGGGCCAGTTGAGCTACCTCAAGGGCCGCAACCGCATCACGGGCGATGGGCTCTACCAAATCATGCCCCTCAATGCCCGCATCAGCCTCACGCACCGCGTGGGCACGTGGGACAGCGCGTTGGAGCTCGTGGCCGTCAAGGCCAAGACCGATGTGTCGCAGGTGCGCAACGAGGTGCGCACGCCGGGCTACGGTCTGCTCAACGTGCGCACCGCGACCCGTCTGGGCCGGGGCAAGCTGGAACTGGGGATCGACAACCTGTTCGATCGCTTGTACCGCCTGCCCACGGGTGGCGCGTATGTGGGGCAGGGTACGACCATGACCAACCCCATGCCACCCAATGTGCCGCAGTGGGGCACGGCCGTGCCGGGGCCTGGTCGCACGGTGTGGCTGGCGTATCAGCAGGCGTTCTAAGCGCCGCCGCAGCGATCCGCCGCCGGACACGGCCGGGCGCGCGGCGTGCGGGTGCCCCGGCACGCCGCCCCCGGGCCATGTTCCCGCTAGAATGCTCGTCATGCTCCGGGGTGTCCACCGTGTGTGGGCTGAGACGGCCAGTGCCGAACCCGCGAACTTGATCCGGTTCATACCGGCGGAAGGAGAGCTGCCACCCGTGGCGCGGGGTGGTCCAAGCCTACCGGGCGCATCGGCGCCTGGGGGCGGTGGGTCGCAGCGCCAGTGGCGGGGATGCTTCGGAGCGTGTCGTGCCACCCCTTGAAGGAGACCGCCCCGTGAACGCCCCCACCGACCGCTTCCTGGCCACCGAGGCCCAGGTGGACCCTGCCGCCGTCGCGCCGCTGCCCCGATCACGCAAAATCTATGTGCAGGGTTCGCGCCCGGACATTCGCGTGCCCATGCGCGAAATCCAGCAAAGCGACACCCCGGCCGCCTTCGGCGCCGAGCCCAACCCGCCCATCTTCGTGTACGACACCTCGGGGCCCTACACCGACCCGGCGGTGCACATCGACATACGCCAGGGGCTGCCGGCGCTGCGCCAGCGCTGGATCGACGAGCGCGGCGACACCGAGTGGCTGCCCGACCTCAGCAGCGCCTATGGGCGCGCGCGTGCGGCCGATGCGGCCCTGGCAGCGCTGCGCTTTCCCGGGCTGCAGCGACGCGTGCGCCGCGCCAAGCCGGGCGCCAACGTCACGCAGATGCACTACGCCCGCCGTGGCATCGTCACGCCCGAGATGGAGTTCGTCGCCATCCGCGAAAACCTGCGCCGACGCGAATACCTGGCGTCGCTCCAGGCGGCCGGCCCCACCGGGCAGAAGTTGGCCGCCATGCTCGGCCGCCAGCACCGCGGACAGGCTTTTGGCGCCCAGATACCGGACGAGATCACGCCGGAATTCGTGCGCGATGAGGTGGCGCGCGGCCGCGCCATCATCCCGGCCAACATCAACCACCCAGAAAGCGAGCCGATGATCATCGGCCGCCACTTCCTGGTCAAGGTCAACGCCAACATCGGCAACAGCGCGGTGACCTCGTCGATCCAGGAGGAGGTGGACAAGCTCACCTGGGCCATCCGCTGGGGGGCCGACACGGTGATGGATCTGTCCACCGGCAAGCACATCCACGAGACGCGCGAGTGGATCATCCGCAACGCGCCCGTGCCCATTGGTACCGTGCCGATCTACCAGGCGCTGGAAAAAGTCCACGGCAAGGCCGAAGAGCTCACCTGGGAAATCGTTCGCGACACGCTGATCGAGCAGGCGGAGCAGGGGGTGGACTACTTCACCATCCACGCGGGCGTGCTGTTGCGCTACATCCCCCTGACCGCGCAGCGCATGACCGGCATCGTCAGCCGTGGCGGCTCCATCATGGCCAAGTGGTGCCTGGCGCACCACCAGGAAAACTTCCTCTACACCCACTTCGAGGAGATCTGCGAGATCATGAAGGCCTACGACGTGGCCTTCAGCCTCGGCGACGGCCTGCGCCCGGGCTCGATTTACGACGCCAACGACGAGGCGCAGCTGGCCGAGCTCAAGACGCTGGGCGAACTCACCCAGCTCGCCTGGAAGCACGATGTGCAGGTCATGGTCGAGGGGCCTGGCCATGTGCCGCTGCACCTGATCCGGGAGAATATGGACTTGCAACTGCAGCAGTGCCACGAGGCGCCCTTTTACACCCTGGGGCCGCTGACCACCGACATCGCGCCAGGCTACGACCACATCACCAGCGCCATCGGCGCGGCCACCATTGGCTGGTACGGCACCGCCATGCTGTGCTACGTCACGCCCAAGGAGCACCTGGGCCTGCCCAACAAGCAAGACGTCAAGGAAGGCATCATCACCTACAAGCTCGCCGCCCACGCCGCCGACCTGGCCAAGGGGCACCCCGGGGCGCAAATCCGCGACAACGCGCTGTCCAAGGCGCGCTTCGAGTTCCGTTGGGAGGACCAGTTCAACCTCGGCCTGGACCCTGACCAAGCGCGCGACTTTCACGACGAGACGCTGCCCAAGGAGTCGGCCAAGGTGGCGCACTTTTGCAGCATGTGCGGCCCGCGCTTTTGCAGCATGAAGATCACGCAGGAGGTGCGCGACTACGCCGCGCGCCACGGCGTGGGCGAAGCGCAGGCGTTGCGCAGCGGGATGCAGGAGCGCGCTGCGGCGTTTCGCCAAGCTGGTGGCGAGGTTTACGTGCCGCTGCCACGCTCCTGAGGCGCGCTGCGATCCGGCGGCGCCACCCAGCGCCACAACAACCCCGCAGCGCCCAGCGCGCAGGCGGCCGAAAAGCCAAAGGCCGCCTGCACCGAGACGTGCTCGTAGAGCGCGCCAAACACCATCGAGGCGGGCAGCAGCATCAAGCCCGCCGTCATGTGGTACCAGCCGTAGGCCGTGCCCCGCAGACCAACCGGCGCGAGATCGGCGACCAGGGCCTTTTCCACCCCTTCGGTGGCGGCCAGAAACACGCCATAACACGCGAACAGGGCGTACAGCGCCCAACCGGTGGGCGTGCCCAGGCCCAGCGCCACGTACACCGCCGCGTAAATGAGGTGCCCCGCCACCAGCAGCCCGCGCCGACCCAGGCGGTCCGACAGCCCCGACAGCGGCGCCGACAGCGCCATGGCGATGGCCGACACCACCGCCCACAGCAGCGGCACCTGGGCCTGCTGCAGCCCCAGGTCAGCCGCGCGCAGCAGCAAGAACATGTTGGATGAGTTGCCCAGGGTAAACAGCGCCACTGCGGCCAGGTAGCGCCGGTAGGTCGCCGGCAGCGCCCCCCAGCCGGCCAGGTTCCAGGAGGGCCCCGTGGCGGTCGGTTGGCCCGCGGTCCGGGTGGGCTCGCGCAGCAGCGCCGCCAGGGCCAGGCACACACCCGCGGGCACCAGGGTCCCGAGGAACACGTCGCGCAGCGGCATGCCGCTGGCCAGCAGCGCGGCGGCCAGCAGCGGGCCGATCACCGCGCCCGCGTTGTCCATGGCGCGGTGCACGCCAAACGCCAGCCCGCGCCGATCGGGTGGCACGCTGGCGGCCAGCAGCGCATCGCGCGGCGAGGTGCGCAAGCCCTTGCCGACACGGTCGGCAAAGCGAATCGCCAACAGCGCTGGCCAGCTCGATACCACGGCGATGAGCGGCCGTGCCAGCCCGGCCAGGCCGTAGCCGGCCACGATCCAGGGCTTGGTGCGCCGGGCGCGGTCCACCCAGACGCCCGAGACCAGTTTGAGCAGGCTGGCGGTGGCCTCGGCGATGCCCTCGATGATGCCCAGCGCGCGCGGGCCCGCCATCAGCACCGAGGTCAGGTACAGCGGCACCAGGGGGTAGACCAGATCGGAGGCCGCGTCGTTGACCAGGCTGATCAGCCCAATCAGCCAGACGGTGCGCGGCAGCGCGCGCAGGGTTTGCCACATGCGTTTCGCTCCCTTGCGCCGCCACGGCGCGACAGGGCCATCATGATAGCCCCTGGGCTGACGCTGCAGGCCGCGCGTGTCTGTGCTACAGTTGATGAGCTTTGCGGGTCGCTTTCCCCCGCGGGCGTCGTTGTCCCTGGTGGGCGGTTGCCCGCCACACCACCCGGGCCGCCAGCCAGCCCACGCTGCGCTGCCCCCGATTCAGCGCACTCTCCGGCAAGCTCCCTTACCGTTCGTCGATCGGTGTCGACGTCCGTCTTGCGCGGCCCGCCGGGGTCAGCGCGCGCACCCCACAGGAGGCCCCCATGGCCAAAGAAGAACTCATCGAAATGCGTGGCACGGTGGACGAGGTCCTGCCCGATTCGCGCTACCGCGTCACCCTGGAAAACGGCCACTCGCTGGTGGCCTACTCCGGTGGCAAGATGCGCAAGCACCACATTCGCATTTTGGCCGGCGACCGCGTGTCGCTGGAACTCTCGCCCTACGACTTGAGCAAGGGCCGCATCACCTTCCGCCACCTCGAGCCGCGCGCGCCAGGCGCGCCCGCGCCGGTGCGGCGCAAG
The DNA here is from genome assembly GCF_007556705.1 of Tepidimonas thermarum. Lineage (GTDB taxonomy): Bacteria > Pseudomonadota > Gammaproteobacteria > Burkholderiales > Burkholderiaceae_C > Tepidimonas > Tepidimonas thermarum. Next base: position 4,794 of record NZ_VJOL01000008.1, read on the forward strand.
ACGCGCTAAACGCCAGACGCGCGCAGGCGCGTCACTTGCCCCAACTGTCTTTGAGGCCGGTGATGCGGTTGAAGACCAGGCGCGCGGGCGTGTGGTCGTGGCGGTCGGCGCAGAAGTAGCCGTGCCGTTCGAACTGAAAACGCTCTTCCGCCCGGGCGTTGGCCAATGACGGCTCCACGTAGGCGCGCACCACCGTCAGGCTGTTGGGGTTGAGCGCCGCTTTGAAGTCCTTGCCGCCCGCGTCGGGCTGCGCGTCGGCAAACAGCCGGTCGTACAGCCGCACTTCGGCCGGGACGGCTTCGTGCGCGCCCACCCAGGTGATGGTGCCTTTGACCTTGACGGTGTCGGCCCCCGGGGTGCCGCTCTTGGTGTCGGGCACGACGGTGGCCAGCACCGCGGTCACCTGACCGTTGGCGTCCTTTTCGCAGCCGGTGCATTCGATCACGTAGCCGTATTTGAGCCGCACCTTGTTGCCGGGGAACAGGCGGAAGTAGCCCTTGGGCGGCTGCTCCATGAAATCCTCGCGCTCGATCCAAATCTCGGGGCCCAGGCTGAACTGGCGCTGGCCGAGTTCGGGCCGTTGCGGGTGGGCAGGGGCGGTGCAGGGCTCGCGGTGGTCGGCGCTGCCGAACACATCGGCCCAGTTGGTCAGCTTGAGCGGGACGGGGTCGAGCACGGCCATCGCCCGCGGGGCTTTGCCTTCCAGGTCGTCGCGCAGCGCGATTTCCAGGCTGCTGTAGTCGATCCAGCCGCCGGCCTTGCTGACGCCGGTGCGCTCGCAGAAGAGCCGGATGGCCTCGGGCGTGTAGCCGCGGCGGCGCAGGCCGACGATGGTGGGCATGCGCGGGTCGTCCCAGCCGCTGACGATCCCTTCGTCCACCAGTTGCTTGAGCTTGCGCTTGCTGGTGACCACGTAGGTGAGGTTCAGGCGCGCAAACTCGTACTGGTGCGGCAGGTTGAAGGGCTCGATCTGGTACGCCTCCAGCGCTGCCGCCAGCAGCGGGGTGAACTGGTGCGTCTGCGTCTTGAGCAGTTCGAAGAAGCGGGGCAGGTCGCGCAGCACCGCCTCGCGGTCATGTTCCCATTTCGTGAAGAGCGCGCGCATCCGCCGCTCGGGTTCGGTGTTGGGGCCGAGCTTGTGCGCGTGGTTGTGGCAGTGCAGCGCAAACTCTTTGCCCGCTTCCACGCCCTGTTGCTCGATGCGCTCGATCAGTTGTTGGGCCCGCTCGAACTGCGGCGCGCGCAGGATGGGCACGATGCGCTCGAGCAGCCAGTCGTAGAAGGGGCGCTGGTCCTCGAATTCCAGGGTGCAGATGCTGTGGGTGATGTTTTCCAGCGCGTCCTCGATCGGGTGCGCGAAGGTGTACATCGGGTAGATGCACCAGGTGTCGCCGGTGTTGTGGTGCGTCGCGTGCTTGATCCGGTAGATCGCCGGGTCGCGCAGGTTGATGTTGGGCGAGGCCATGTCGATCTTGGCGCGCAGCACCATGGCGCCGTCGGGGAAGCGGCCGGCGCGCATCTCGCGAAAACGCGCCAGGCTCTCCTCGGCCGGGCGGTGGCGGTAGGGGCTGTCGATGCCGGGCTCGGTGAGCGTGCCGCGGTTGGCCCGCATCTGCTCGGGCGTCTGCTCGTCGACGTAGGCGTGGCCCGTCTCGATCAAATACTCGGCCGCCCGGTACATGAAGTCGAAGTAGTCGCTGGCGTAGTAGAGGTGGCGGGTGCCGTGCGCATCCCAGCTCCAACCCAGCCACTTCACGGCATCCAGGATGGCATCGACGTACTCCTGCTCCTCCTTCTCGGGGTTGGTGTCGTCGAAGCGCATGTGGCACACCCCACCGAATTCCTGCGCCAGGCTGAAGTTGAGCCAGATGCTCTTGGCATGGCCGACGTGCAGGTAGCCGTTGGGCTCGGGCGGAAAGCGCATGCGCACCTTGGCCGGGTCCGGCCCGCCCTGCTCGTGGTGCGTGCCGTCGCCCGGGCTGCCGGCCCAGCGGCGGCCGCGGTAGCGGCCCTGGAGCAGGTCGCGCTCGATGATGTGGCGCAAAAAGTTGCTGGATGCGGTGGAGGCGGCCGGGCCGGTGGCCGCGTGCGGGGCGTGTTCGCTCATGGCGCGATTTTAGGTCGCGCCCGCGGCCAGGCAGACCCGGTTGCGGCCCTCACGCTTGGCGCGGTAGAGGGCCGCGTCGGCCTGGTTGATCAGGTACTGGTAGTCCGGGTGGCCGCTGTAGGGGGCCACGCCGAGGCTGGCGGTCAGCGACAGCTCGGCCCCGTTGGGCAGCACATAGCGGTGGGTGGCGATGCGCTGCCGAATTTTGTCGGCCTGCTGCAGCGCCTGCTCCGGTGTGACGTCCACGAGCACGACCAGAAACTCCTCGCCGCCGTAGCGAAAGACGAAATCGCTGGAGCGCACCTGGTTGAGCAGCGTGCCGGCGGCTTGCTGCAAGACCGCGTCCCCCGCATCGTGGCCATGGCGGTCGTTGACCGCTTTGAAGTGGTCCAGGTCGAGCAGCAGCAGCGCAAAGGCCAGCCGCTGGCGTTGGGCGAGCTGGATTTCGCGCGAGAGGATGGCGGGCAGAAACCGCCGGTTGAGCAGCCGGGTGAGGGCGTCGCGGCCGCTTTCGAGCTCGACGTGGCGCTCGAACAGCATTTGCACCAGGTATTGCAGGTTGTCCAGCTCGCTTTGCAGGTCCACCAGCAGCGCCGCGTGCGCCGGGTCCTGGCGGTTCGCGCGGGCCAGGCGCGGCAGCAGCACCTCGTCGATGCGCTGCAGCGCGGCGTGCACCAGTTCCACCTCGGGGGCGCCATCGAACAGGTTGCTGCCTTTGTGCAGGAACCACAGCCCGAACTCGGCGTTGCGCAGCGCGGGCAGCACCTGCGGGCTTTGCTCGCGGTGCAGCGTGAACAGCACCTCCTGGCCCCAGCTCGCGAGCAAAAAGCGCTGCCGCTCGCGCTCGACCTGCAGGTTCTGCGTCAGGGCGTGCAACCGGAACGCCTCTTCGCTGCGCACCACGCGCTGGGTGTCGCGCACATACGACTCCGCCATCAGCTCCAGCGCCAGGTCGAACAGGTCGCCGATGGTGACCAGGGCGGCTTCCGCGAGTTCCGGCGCCAGGCCGTCGCGCAGCAATGTGACGAGCAAGCGCCCCTTGAGGAAGCGCGCCCCGCGCGCCACCAGGTAGATGGGCAGTTGGATGCGTGCGTGCACCTCGCCCACGTGGCGCTGGTGCGCGACGATGGCGTCGAGCTCCTCCCGCGTGTGGGGGGCAAAGAGCTCCTCCAGCCAGCGCTACATCGACGCGTGCAGGCGCTGATGCACGATGTCGGCATCCAAAAACAGCCGACCCTGCGGGTGTTGCAGCATCTCGGCGTAGAACGCCTCGGCCAAGGCGGCTTTGTGGGTGCGCACGACGCGGCCGATGTGCTCGCGCACGGCGGCAGGCGTGCGCGCCAGGATCGAGGACCATTCCTCGACAGGGCTGAGATGTTCCATTTGTTTTATTTTTTATTTTTGAATGATATTTTTGATTGTATCGTGCAGGCGATCGGGGGCCTGTCTGCCCCGGGCGGTGCGGTGTTACAGGCGGTTACGTGCGATACACGACCGACATACCCAACGCCGCCGATCGGTGGTGCAATGGCCCCATGGACACCAAACGCTTTGCTTTACGGGTGCGCTGGCAGCGCTGGCTGCCGGTGGCGTTGCTGGCAGCGGCCGGTGCGGCGCAGGCCGGTGATGTGTACTGGTCGATAGGCGTGCACCAGCCTGGGGTGACGGTTGGGGTGGGCAACGTGCCGCCCGTGATCGTGGCGCCGGCGCCGCGGGTGGTGATGGTGCCACCCGTGCCGGTGGTCGTGCCCCCGGCGGTGGTGTATGCGCCGGTCTATGGCTACGCCGTGCCGCCGGGGCACCGCAAGCACCGCCACTGGCACCGCGGCCACGACGAGTGGCGCGGCTGGCGCGACGACGACTGGCGTCGCCACGACGGCTGGCGCGACCGGCGCTGACCGCGCCGAGCCGGGGTGCGCGCCGGCGCACGGCCAGCAGCGCCGGCGTTGGCCGTTACACTCGGCGCTTTGCTGCTGCCTGTCGTGCCCATGGATGTCGCCTTGCTGCTCCAGGCCGCCCTGATGGGGGTGGTCGAGGGGCTGACCGAATTTTTGCCCGTTTCCTCCACCGGCCATCTGATCCTCACGGCCGCGGCACTTGGCCTCACGGGCGAGACGATCAAGGTGTTCGAGGTGGTCATCCAGACCGGGGCCATTTTGGCCATCGTCGGCCTGTACTGGCAGCGCCTGATCGCCACCCTGCGGGGTTTGCCGCGCGAGCGGCAGGCGCAGCGCTTCACCGTCAACGTGCTGCTCGGGTTTTTGCCGGCGGCGCTGGCGGGGTTTGTGTTCATCGGGCCGATCAAGGTGGTGCTGTTCAACGCCTGGGTGGTGGCGGCCGGCTTCATCGTCGGCGGGCTGATCATGCTGTGGGTGGAGGCGTGGTATGCGCGCCAGCCCGTGGCGCGCGTGGCCGACGTGGATGCGCTGGGCTGGCGCGACGCGCTGGCCGTGGGGGTGATCCAGTGCGCCGCGCTGGTGCCAGGGGTGAGTCGCTCGGGGGCCACGATCATCGGCGGCATGGCGCTGGGACTGTCGCGCCGGGTGGCGACCGAGTTCAGCTTCTTCCTCGCCATCCCGATGCTGTTTGGCGCGGCCGCTTATGACCTGTACAAGCACCGCGCGCTGCTGGCGGCGTCGGACGTGCCCATGTTTGCGGTCGGGCTGGCAACCTCGTTCGTCTCGGCCTGGGTGTGCGTGCGGTGGCTGTTGCGCTACGTGGCCAGTCATACCTTCGTGCCGTTTGCGTGGTACCGCATCGGCTTTGGCGTGTTCATCCTGGCCAGCGGCGCGTTGGGCTGGGTCAACTGGACGCCGTAAAGTCCCGCAGCGCGCGGTCGATGGCGGCGGCCGTTTCCTCCGGCCTTTCCATCGGGAACAGGTGGGTGCCCTCGATGAATTGCAGCCGCGCCGACGGTTCCTTGCCGCACAGGCGGTGGGTCATGTTCAAGCCGACGCGGCGCATTTCCTCGGACTGCGTGCCGCCAACGAAGGCCACCGGGCACTGCAGGGGGTGGCGGCGCAGCAGCCGGTCCAGGTGGTGTGGGAGCGTGTTGTAGATCGCGGTTTCGATGTCGCGGTCGAAGCTCAGCACGCGCTGCGTGCCCTCCGGCGTGTGCACATCGTGGGTGCCGTGCGCGATGTAGTCGGCCAGCACGCGCGGGTCCCAGCGGGCGAAGGCGCGTTTGTGGCGGAAGTGCTCCAGCGCCTCCTGGGCGTTGGCCCAGCGGTTGCGGCGCTTGCGGCTGATCTGCCCGGGCGAGACCGCGCCGATGAGGCGCGTGTGCTTGGCCGCGGCCAGGGCGCGCGCCTTCCAGCCGCCGAGCACCGGCGAATCCAGCATGACCACGCCGCGCACGGGCTGCCCGGCCAGCACGGGGTGGCGGGCGGCGCACATCAGGCTCAAAAAACCGCCGAGGGAGTGGCCGACGAGGAACAGCGGCGTGTCGTGCGGGCCGACATTGGCCTGCACGAAGTCGGCCAGCTGCTGCACCAGGTGTGGCCAGTTGCTGGTGACCGGGTAGCGCGGGTCGTGCCCGTACTTGTCCACGGCCATGACGTGGTAGCCGCGCTCGCGCAGGGCCTGGAACAGCACGTTGTACGTGCCGGCGGGGAAGCTGTTGCCGTGCGAAAAGACGATGCAGGGGCGGTGCGTGGACGTGGTCATGGGGTCAGATGGGAGGTTCGGCAAGGTCGTTGGGTTGGCACAGCGCGGCCCGCAGCGCGTCGCGCAAGCCGCCATCGCGCTGGGTGTGCCGGCGCGCTGCGGCAAGCAGCGCGTGCGGGCCGCCGGGCAGCAGCAAGGTCAGGCGTTGGCGCGCGCGCGTGATGCCGGTGTAGAGCAGCTCGCGCGTGAGGATGGGATTGTCCGGGTCCGGCGGCAGGGCCAGCAGCACGTGATCGAACTCGGATCCCTGGGACTTGTGCACGGTCAGGGCGAAGGCGGTTTCCAGGTGGGCGAGTTGCCCCGGCAACGCCCAGCGCACGCCGCCGGGCAGGTCGGGGGCGGCAAAGGCGGCGCGCCAGCGCACGGCCGCGGCGGGTGCGCCCCGCGGCGCGGGCAGGGGCAGCACCAGGCCCAGGTCACCGTTCATCAGCCCCAGCTCGGGCGCATTGCGCGTAACCAGCACGGGACGCCCGGCGTACCAGCCGTCGGGCGAGGTGACCTCGGCCGGCAACAGCCCTTCGGCGCGCAGCAGCTGCACCAACCGTGCGTTGATGCCGCGCACCCCCCAGGGGCCTTCGCGCAGCGCGCACAACACCTGCACGCCACCGTGCAGCGCCAAGGCGGTGCGCGCCCAGTGGTCGAGTGCGGCCGGGCTGTCGTCTGCGGGCCCCTGGCGCAGGTGGCGCAGCAGCTCGGCCCAGGCGGGCAGCAGCACGCCGCGCCAGGCGTGTTGGGCGGCGGTATCGCCGCGGGCGTCGGCGGGCGCGGCGGGCATCAGCACCGCGACATCGGCCGCCGGGCGCTGCAGCAGGGCCTGAAGTTCGTCGACATTGCCGGCGTTGACCGCCGCGGCCCAGCGTCCGATGCCGCTGCGCGCGTCGAAGCGCCGGCTGTGGCGCAGCATGACCACCGCTTGGTCGAGCGGCTCGCCCGCGGGGTCTTGCAGCGCTGCGGGGATGGTTTGTCCGGTGGCCGCGCAGGCCCAGTCGGCCAGCGCCGGCGTGTAGTGGCCGTCACGGGCACGGGCGCACAGATGCGCCAGGACCGAACCGGCCTCGACCGAGGCGAGCTGGTCGCGGTCGCCGATGAGCACGAGCCGGGTGTGTGCGGGCAGCGCCTGCAGGGTGTCGTGCAGCAGCTCCAGGTCGATCATCGAGGCTTCGTCGATCACCAACCAATCGAGCCACAGCGGATGCCGCGCGTCATGGCGCGCGCCCGTGCCGTCGCTGTGGCGGCCGATCAGGCGGTGCACGGTCTGGGCGCGCGCCGGCAGGTGGGCGCGCAGCGTGGCCGACTGGTCGGCATCCAGCGGCAGGGCCAGCCAGGGCAGGTGGTCGATGGCCGCGCCGATCGATTGGTCCAGCCGGGCGGCCGCCTTGCCGGTGGGGGCGGCCAGCCCGATGCGCAGGGGGCGCCGGCCCTGCTGGATGGCGAGACCCTGCAGCAGGGCCAGCAGCCGCACGACCGTGGTGGTTTTGCCCGTGCCGGGACCGCCCGTGAGCACGAACAGGCTGGTGCGCGTGGCCAGCGCGCAGGCCAGGCGCTGCCAATCGGGCGCTGGCGAGGTGGGCGATGGCGAGGCGGGCACCGGGCCAAAGAGCGCCTCGATCCAGGGCCGCAGCGCGTTTGCGTGTGGCACCGGTGGCGGGTTCTGCAGCCGGTGCGCGAGCGCGCGGGCGACGGCCTGTTCGCTGGCCCAATGACGCCACAGGTACAGGCGCGCACCCTGGCGTACCAGCGGGGTGAGCACGTCGCCGTCGCCGATCCAACCCGGCGCATCCAGGCTGGTGGGGTCGTCGCGCCAGCACTGGGCCAGCCAGCGTTCGCACGGCCCCGCGCTGGCTGAGAGGGCATCCAGGTCCAGGCAGACATGGCCGTCGCCGACGCGCCGGCTCAGGCACGCGCTGGCGAGCAGTGCCGCCACCGGCGCCTGCGGCGCGCACTGGGCGCCGAAGCGCGCAAAGTCCGCATCGACGGCCCGCCACTCGCCGCTGGCCAGTCCGCGCTCCAACCACACGTGCAGGGCGTCGTCCCGGCTCATGCGCACGCAGCCTCCGGCGTTGCGGCGGGGTGGCCTGCCAGCGCGGCATCGAGGCGCTCGATGAGCTCCACGGGCGCGGGCAGCGCGAACACACCGCGCGTGGGCGCCTGCACGCCGCGCCAGAACACGCACAGGGCACCGCCCAGATGCGCAGCGGGCTGGTAGCGCGGCAGGCGCTGGCGCAACAGGCGGTGCAGGGCGACCAGGTAGAGCACGGCTTGCAGTTCGTAGCGGTGTTCGAGCACCGCGCGTTGCACGGCGTCGTGGGTGTAGGCCTCGTCAGCGGCGCCCAGCGCGTTGGATTTGTGGTCCAGCACGTAGTAGCGCCCCTGGTGCTCGAACACCAGATCGACGAAACCCTTGAGCATGCCATGCAGCGTGGCCTCGCGCAGTGCCGGTCGGGGGGCGTTGTCCAGCGTGGCTTGCCGCACCCAGGCGTCGAGCCGCGCTGCGTCCAGCCGTGCCGTGCCCAGCCAGAATTCCCATTCGGGTTGCACGGTGTGCAGAGCGGCCAGACAGGTGACCGGTGCTTGCGGCGCGGGCAGGGGCAGCGGCGCGTGGACGATGGCCTGCACCCACTGGGCCAGGTCGGCGCTGTCTGTCGCGAGGTGCGCACCGGGCCAGCCGTGCTGGGCCAGCACACGCTCCACCCGTTGTTGCAGGGCGCTGGCGTGCGTGACCGCGCGCGCAAAGCCGGTGCGCGCGCAGTCCTCGAGCACGGCGTGCAGGGCCGTGCCGGTCAGGGCCCCGCGCGGCAGCCGGTGCCAGGGGGCGGTGTCGGCGGCTGCGGGGGGCGTGGCGCTGGGCGGTACGCTGTCCCCACCCGGTGCCGCCGTCCCCTCCAAGGCTGCGTCGGCACCGTCGTCGGCGATGGCGCTTTCCACCAGCTGCTCGTCGCGCGCGCTGGCCGGCGCATCGGGGCTGGTGTCGGTGGGAGCCTCCGGCGGTGCCGCGGGGGTGGCCGGCGCCAGCAGCGCGGAGTAGCTCGCGATCCACCAGCCTGGCCGGGGTATCGCGGGGACGGTCCATGCCGCCCGCGCCACTGGCGCCCCCTGCGGGCCGGGCGCCGACGGCGCGCAGCGCACGGCGGGGGCATCGGGTTGGCAGCGTTGCACGGCGATGGCGATGCCCGGTGCCAGCAGGGACGCCAACGCGGCTTCCAGCGCGGCATCGGGGGCACCTGCTGGCAACGCGGTGATGCCCAGCAGGTGACCCAGGGCGCTGACGGGCAGTTGGTCGGTGGCGGCCAGCCCAATCCACGCGGCGTGGCACGCACGTGTCAGGGCCACGTAGAGCCGGCGCAGGTCTTCGGCCCACCGCTCGGCCTCGGCCTGCGTTTGCGCCTCGAGCCAGCGCTCGCCCTCGTCGCTGAACGTGACCTGCAGCCGCCCGTCGGCGTCGTGCCAGGTCAGGACACCGACGCCGCCGGAGCGCGCGCGTGTCGCGTCGCGCACGCGCGCGTGCATGGCGAACGGGTAGCACACCACGGGGTATTCCAGCCCTTTGGACTTGTGCACGGTGACGAGGATGACGCGGTCGCGTTCGCTCTCCAGCCGCAGCTGGGGGGTGGCGCTGTCATCGCCCTCAGGGAGCTGCCCGGCCAGCGCCCGGTGGCGGGCCCGAAGCAGGTGCTGCAGCACCGCCGCCGGTTCGTGCCGGCCGCTTGCGGGGGCCGCGGCGCTTTGCAACAGCTCCGCCAGGTGCAACAGGTTGGTCAGCGCCCGCTCGCCGCGCGGCGCGCTGGCGTGCGCATGGAGCAGCCGCTGCGGGACGTGAAAGTCGTGCAGCAAGGCGCGCACGGCAGGCAGCACCCCGTGGCGTTGCCACACGGTGTGGTAGTGCGCAAAGCGCGCGAGCAGCGCTTCCCAGCGTCCGTCGTCGGTCTGCGCGGCTTCCAGCTCGGTTGGGGTCCACCCCAGACTCGGGGTGGCCAGCGCGGCCCGCACGGCTTGGGCGTCGCCCGGGTGGGCGCAGGCGTGCAGCCAGCGTTGCAGATCCTCGGCCTCGGGGCTGGCGTACACCGACTCCCGGTCGGACAGGAACACGCTGGCCACGCCACGCGCTTGCAGGGCGGCCTGCAGCGCGGCGGCTTCGAAGCGGTCGTTGACCAGCACGGCGATATCGTCGGGGCGCAGCGGCTGCCAGCGGCCATCCGGCGCGCGAAAGCCGGTCTGGCCCGCGCTGGCGGTTTGCAACCAACGGGCCACGCGGTCGGCACAGGCTGCGGCCATGGCGTCACGCAGTGCGGTTTGGGTCCAGGGTTTTCCGGCGGGCGTGGGCAGCAGCCCGATCGTGAGCGCGGGCGCATCCGCATTGCCGGCGTCGCACCAGCGTTCCGGGCGTCCGTGGGCGTGCACGGGCACGAAGGGCAGCGCATGGTCGCCGCCGCCGCCCATGCGGAAGGCGCCCTGCGGCGTGCGCCGTTCGGCTTGCTCGAACAGGTGGTTGACCGCAGCCACGTAGGCGTGGCTGGAGCGCCGGTTGGTGTCGAGCCGCCACAGGCGTGTCGCGCACGCGCGCCGCGCCTGCAAGTAGCTGTGCACGTCGGCCTGCCGGAAGGCGTAGATCGCCTGCTTCGGGTCGCCGATCAGGATCAGGGCGGTGGCCTCCGCCGGCGCCTCCAGCCCGTAGATGCGTTGCAGGATGCGCAGCTGGACCGGGTCGGTGTCCTGAAATTCGTCCACCAAGGCCGCCGGGTAGCGCGCGCGCGTGCGCGCCGCCAGCGCCGGCCCCAGCGGTCCGTCCAGCGCCTGCGCCAAGCGGGTCAGCAGTCCGTCAAAGCCGATCTCGTCGCGCTCGGCCAGCCTTTGTTCCACGCGCCGCTGCACCCACACCGCGGCCAGCCGCAGGACGCCCGCCATGGGGCAGGGCAGGGTTTTGAGGGCCGGGCGCAGGCGCGCCAGCGCATCCCACAACGGCAAGGCGGCCACCGCCACGGGGACTGCGGTTTCGGGTTGGCGCAGCAGGTGTTCGCGCGTCAACCGTTCCCACCCCGTGCCCAGTGACGGTTCGCCGTCGTCATCGGGGTCGTTGACCCAGTCCGACAGCCGCTGCATCCACGCCCGTGCGCTGGCGGGCTGACCCAAGACCCGCCACAGGCCGTGGGCGTCGATGGCGGCGCCGGCGGCCTGCACGCACGGCGCCAGCTCGGCCTTGAGCCGGGCCAGCGCCGCGCGGCGCTGGTCTTGGCCGACCTGCAGCACCTGCGCCACGGTCATGTGGGCCAGCGCCGGGTCGAATGCCGTGCCCTGCGCCGCATGGGGCAGCAGCGGCCGCACCGCTTTGCCGAGGGCGTCGGGGCTGTGCCAGCGGTCGACCACCGCTTGCGCCTGCTCCGCGGGCAGCGTTTGCACCTGCAGGCGCCACAGGTCGGCCACCGCCTCGTCGATGAGGTCGCTCACGTCGGGCCGCAAGGTCAGCGCAAACGGCACCCCGCTCAGAAACGCCTGCTCGCGCAGCACCCGCTGGCACCAGCCGTGCAAGGTCGAAATGGCGGCGTCGTCCATGGCATCGGCCGCGATGTGCAGCCGCTGCGCCAGCGCCCCCCAGTGGGCTGGCGGGTAGAGGTCGCGCAGCTGGGCGATGGGGCGCAGGGGATCGGGGAAGTCGGCAGCCGCGCGTTGGCCGTCGGCAAACACGGTGGCCGTTTCGCCCAAACGGCGGCGGATGCGGTCGCGCAGCTCCTGCGTGGCGGCCTCGGTAAACGTGACGACGAGGATCTCGCGCGGGTGCAGCGGTCGCTCGATGGCGGCCACCGCACCCGGGTGCGGCCCAAGGATGAGCCGCAGGTAGAGCATGGCGATGGTCCAGGTCTTGCCGGTGCCGGCGCTGGCCTCGATGAGCTGGCTGCCGTGCAGCGCAAAGGTGGCGATGTCGAGGACGCGTGCGGTATTCGTCACGGGGTGTCCTCCGCGGGGGCGTGGGGTGGGGGCACCGCGGCATCCATGAGCGGACGCAGCAGCGCCTCGGCGGCGCGCAGCAGCGGACTGCGGGCGGCCTGTTCGAGCGGGCCGGCCAGCGCCGTGAAGTCCGGAAAGGCCAGCCGCCAGTAGGCGTCGCGGTCGCGCACGCCCGCTTGGTACTCGTCGCCGTCGTAGCGTTTGCACCCCTCGAGCCAGGCGCTGGCGGCGTCGCCATCGCGGCGCTGCAGGTGTTGCAGCATGCGCACGCCCACCTCGGGCGGCAGCGGGCAGGGCGCAGCCATGCCGTGCAGCCAATGCGTCGCCAAGGCGCGCCATGCGGCCTCGGCCACCTCGGCCGGCAGCGGCTTCAGGGCGTACAGGCCGCGCGGGCTGAGCACCCAGGTCCACACCGGGCCATGGGCGCGGTGGTGGGCCAGGTGCTGCACCCAGGGTTCGAGCAGTTTGTGGTGGCGCACGCGCAGCCCGCTCTTGGGCCCGTTGGCGTCCACCAGGGCGCTGCCCTGGCACACGAGCACGGCGCGCTCGCCGTCGGCCGCGGCGTATGGGGGGGCAAAGGCATCGCGGATGTGCAACGTGCCGCCGTCCAGATCGAGACGCTCGTCGAGCACGACCGGCTCGGCGGCGCGCGCCGGGTAGCGGGCGCGAAACGCCCGCACCGCGCGTCCGATGCGGGGCACCGCGTCGCGCCAGTCGCCCGCCTGCGCCACCCCCACCGCACCGGCGGGCCACAGGCCGCGCCAGACCGCGCGCTGCCACACCGTGTCGCAGGTGGCCAGCAGCACGGCATCGTCGTGACCCTGCCACGCGGCGCGGGCCGCCGCGCGGACCCAGGCGTCGTCGATGCGCCAGCGCGTCAGGCCGTCGGTGTCAAACGGTTCGCTGTCGTCGGCCGGCGCGTCGGCCTCGGTCAGATCGACCCGCAGGCGCTGGCGGTAAAAGGCGCGCGCCGGGTGGCGCAAAAAGTCGGCCAGCGTGCGCAGATCGATGGGGGTCTCGTGGGGCCAGGGGGGCAGCGTTGCCGCGCAGGGCGCGACCGCCGGTGCACGGCCCGACGGCAGCCACTCGTGGGCGTAGCTGAACCAGCGTTGCGTGGGTGAGGGCGGCGTGCCGTCGGTGGCGTCGCGCTGGAAGTAGGCCGCATCGAAGGGTTGCAGGCGGTGCTGCGTGGTCAGCGCCTCGAGCAGCGCCGGGCCAGCCCCTTCGCCCTCGTGGCCGGCAAGCCGCCAGCCGGCGGCCAGGTGGTCGCGCAGCTGATCGACCAGCACCGAGGCGGCACGCTCGTGGTCGTCGAGCGCGCTGCGCCCCACCCACGACAGGGTCAGGCATTCGCGCGCCGACAGCAGCGCCTCGAGGAACAGGTAGTGGTCCTCGTGGCGGCGCTGCCGGTCGCCGGGACGCGGGTGGGTGGCCATCAGGTCGAAGTCGTCGGCCGGTTGGCGCCGCGGGTAGGCCCCATCGTGCAGCCCCAGGATGTGGATGTGCCGAAACGGCACCGCCCGCATGGGCAGCAGAGTGGCGATGGTGACGGCGCCGGCCAAAAACCGTTGGCCGGGTGGCGCCGGGGTGGCGCGGACCAGCCAGGCGTCGGCCACCACGGCCACGGGCAGCTCGGCATCGCCCGCGGCGGCGGCTTCGTCCGCCCACTCGATCAGCGCCGCGCGCAGGCGCTGCAGGGCTTGCCATTCGGCCGGGTCGGGCGCCTGGGGGTCGAGCGCCAGACAGTCGTCGAGCAGGGCCTGCAGCCGTTGTCGCCACTGCGCTGCGGATGCTGGGGTTTCCAGTGTGGCGGCGTGCCGCTCCAGCGCATCGAGCAGGCTTTGCAGGCGCGCGAGCAGGGGCGCTTCCAGCGGGGCGACACCGTGCGCGGGCACGTGGTCCTGCCACTGCCCGTCCACCGGCCCGGTGGCGTAGCCCAGCCACAGGCGGCGCAGGCCGTCGCGCCAGGTCAGGCGCTGGGCGGCGCCGTCCGCTGCCGCGACCAGACCGAGGCGCTGGCGGTGCGCCGCGTCCAAGCCCCAGCGCACGCCGGCTTCGCCGAGCCAGCGTGCCAGCGTCTCCAGATCCGCCGCGGTGAAGCCGAAGCGGCGCGCAAACGCCGGGATGTCCAGCCAGCCCAAAACCTCGCGCAGCGTCAAGCGGCTGCGCGGCAGCGCGCACAGGCCGCGCACCAGCGCCACCAGCTGAGCGCCGGTGGCGTCGGCGGCGTCGCTGATGGCGTAGGGGATGTGGCGCGGGTCGTTGGGCGGCAGGCGGCCGAAGACGGCATGCACCAACGGCGCGTAGGTGGCCACATCGGGCACCATGACCAGGATGTCGCGCGGTTGCAGCGTGGGGTCCCGGTGCAGCGCGGCCAGCAGCCGGTCGTGCAGCGTCTCGACCTCGCGCAGCGCGGTGTGGCAGATGTGAAAGCGCAGCGAGGCGTCCTGGGCGGGATCGACGGGGGGCCACAGGTCGCGTGTTTCGTGCAGCGGGCGGCCGTGCAAGATGTCGTCTTGCAGCTGGGCCAACAGGGAGCCGGTGCTGCCGGCCGGGATGGGGGAGGCGAACAGGTCCACCCGCTGGCCCAAGGCTTGCAGCGCGGCGTCGAAGCGGTCACGCACCGGGCGCTCTTCGTGCGCCTGCAACAAGGCGATGAAGTCGCGCCCCTGGCGTCCCCAGGCCGCCAACAGCGGGTGGCCGTGCCGGGCCGTGTCGCCGGGGGCGAGCTGTGGCGGGCTGCCCGGGCGGCGGGCCTGGCGGGCGCGCCAGTGGGCGTCCAGGCGCGCCAGCCACACCGCATCGGGCACCATGTCGGCCCAGTGGTAGCGGCAGGGGTTGAGCACGCACACCAACACCTGCGACCAGCGCGACACCAGCGCCAGCGCCTCCAGCGTTGCGGGCGGCAGCCCGCTCAAGCCAAACACGGTCAGGCGCCGTGGCAGCCCCGCGGGCCGCGGCTGGTCCGGGTGGCGGCGTGCCGCGGCGACGAAGGCGGCGTGCCAATCGGCCCGGCTCAAGGCCGGCGCGGGGCTGCCCGTGTCGGCCGCGGCGTTGGGGGCAGTATCGGGGCCGGTATCGGGGGCGGCCAGGGCGTCCTGGCGCACCGCACGCCACAGGTGAGCCTGCCAACGGGCATCGTCGGGCAGCGGCTGGCGGTGCCCCACGGCATCGCCGATCTGGTCGTGGCCCGCCGCCCAGTCGCGCAGCCAGTCGGCCCGGTAGACCTGGTACTGGTCGTACAGATCGGCCAGGCGCCGCGCCAGTTGGCCGCGGCGCCGTCCGTCGGGGTCGTCGGCCAGGTAGCGCGCCAGCGGGGCATAGACCTCGGCGTCCGGCCCGCTGCACAGCACGGGCAGCAGCCGCCACAAGCGCCAGGTCATGGGGCCCTCGTCGAGCGCTGCCGTCTCGGACACGGCGTCCTCACCCAGCAAGACGCGGTAGGTGTGCCACAGCCACTGCGCGGGCAGCCGCAGGTCCAGGCTGGCGGCTATGCCGTGCGGGCCAGCGGCCAGCGTCTGCCGCACCCACTGGGCCACACCCTGCGAGGGCACGAGCCAGGTTTCCATCTCCAGCGGCGCCAGCGGCCAGCGTGCCGTCCATTGCATGGCCAGGGCCAGCAGATCCTCGGCACGGTTGCCATGCACCACGAGCAGGCCGGACGGTTGGTCGTCGGCGCTGCCCGCGTGCGTGGTCGTCTCCCTGGCCGTGGCGTGCATGGCGCGATGTTAGCAACTCGCCCGGCACCGGCGGGCGCGGATTGCGGTAAGGTTGCGCCCCATGAGCAAGGCGTTTACCAAGGAAGTCGACCACGGGGACGATGACGAGCTGCCCGATGTGCGTGTGCCCGGGGGCGGCAAGAACTACATGACCCCGGCGGGCTACGCGCGGTTGCGCGGGGAGTTGATGCACCTGATCGACGAGGAGCGCCCGCGCGTGGTGGAGACGGTGGCCTGGGCGGCCAGCAACGGCGACCGCTCGGAAAACGGCGACTACCTCTACGGCAAAAAGCGGCTGCGTGAGATCGATCGGCGCATCCGCTTTCTGACCAAGCGGCTCGAGCGCGCCGAGGTGGTGGACCCCAGCGTGCACCACGGCAAGGATCAGGTCTTTTTCGGCGCGACGGTCACCTACGCGCGCCGCGACGGCAGCGAGGTGACCGTGACCATCGTCGGCATCGACGAGGCTGACAGCATCCACGGCCACATCAGCTGGATATCGCCGGTGGCGCAGGCGCTGCTCAAGGCCCGTGAGGGTGACGAGGTGCGCCTGCAAACGCCCGGCGGGGTGGAGACGCTGGAAATCCTGGAGGTGCGCTATCCCGCGCCTGCGGCCGCCGACGCGGGCTGACACCGGGTAGGGGCGGCGGGGCCGGGGCGATCCGGGGTCAGTTTCCCGGCTCGTGCGGTCGCACCGGCCGCTGGCGCTGGGCGCGCAGCACCGACGGTGTGCGGCGCAGCTGGCGCAGCACGCGCGCCAAATGGGCGCGGTCACTGACGGCAATCGTAAAGCGCAATTCGGTCGTGCTCTGCGCCGCCTCGTCGCCCATGTGGATGTGGGTGATGTCGGCCTCGGCCGCCGCGATCGCCGCCGCCACCCGCGCCAGCACGCCCTTGCCGTTGGTGACCGTGACCAGGACCGTCGATTCGAACGGCCGGGTGAGCTCTTCGGCCCACTCGACCTCCAAAAACCGTTCGCGATCGCGGTGCAGCAGCCGCTGAACCACGGGGCAGTCCTCGGTGTGCACCGCCAGCCCTTCGCCGCGGCCCAGGTAGCCGACGATGCGATCCCCCGGGATGGGCCGACAGCACGGCGCATAGACGACCGAGCTGCCCTCGCTGCCGTCGAGCGTGACCACGCCTTGGCTGGGCTGGTCCTCCGCCGGCATGCCAAAGCGCTCCTGGCTGATGAGCAGCACGTTGGGCCGGGTGCCGGCTTCGGCCAACAGAGAGGCAAGCTTTTTGCCCACCATGCCGGCGATGCGCCGCCCCAAGCCGATGTCGATGAGCAGCTCGTCGCGCGAGCGGTTGCCGGTAAAGCGCAGCAATTTGTCCCAGATCGCCTGCCCGGCCTCGTCGTCCCCGGGCAACTGGGCGATGCCTTCGGCGCGCAGCGCCTGTTGCAGCAGCCGGTCGCCCAGGGCGCGCGATTCCTCCTGCGCCAGGGTCTTGAGGAAGTGGCGGATTTTGGAGCGTGCCCGCCCGGTTTTGACGAAACCCAGCCACGCCGGGTTGGGCCGTGCGTGTGGCGAGGTCACGATCTCGACCACGTCGCCGTTGTGCAGCTCGGTGCGCAGCGGTACCTGCTCGCCGTTGACGGTGGCGCCGATGGCACGGTGCCCGACATCGCTGTGGATGGCGTAGGCAAAGTCCACCGCCGTGGCGCCGCGCGGCAGCGCCATGATGCGGCCCTTGGGCGTGAACACATAGACCGAGTCCGGGAACAGGTCGATGCGCACGTGGTCCCAAAATTCGCCCGAGTCCTTGGTCTCCTGCTGGATATCGAGCAGCGACTGCAGCCATTGCGCGTTGAGCGCCTGCCCCGCCGTGTCGCTTGCGCCGCCGGCCTTGTAGAGCCAGTGGGCCGCGATCCCCGACTCCGCCACGACATCCATGTTGGGCGTGCGCAGCTGGAATTCGATCGGCGTGCCAAACGGCCCCACCAGGGTCGTGTGCAGCGACTGGTAGCCGTTGATCTTGGGGATGGCGATGTAGTCGCGGAATTTGCCCGGCAGCGGCTTGTAGAGCTGGTGCAGCACGCCCATGGCGGTGTAGCAGTCCAGCACCTGCGGCACGATGATGCGAAAGCCGTAGATGTCCGTCACCTGCGCAAACGACAGGTGTTTGGTGTCCATCTTGCGGTAGATGGAGTAGAGGGTTTTTTCGCGCCCGGCGATGCGCACCTCGATGCCACTGCCAGCAAAGGCCGCCTCCACCTCGCCCTGCACGCGCGCGATGAGGTCTTTGCGCCGCGCCCGCGAGCGCGCCAGCGCCTTGGACAGCGCCTGGTAGCGCCAGGGGTGCAGGTGGCGAAAGGCCAGGTCCTGCAGCTCGCGGTAGAAATTGTTGAGCCCCAGGCGGTGGGCGATCGGGGCGTAAATATCGAGTGTCTCACGGGCGATGCGGGCCCACTTGTGGCGCGGCATGTCGCCCATCGTGCGCATGTTGTGCAGGCGGTCGCCGAGCTTGATGAGGATGACGCGCACATCACGCGCCATGGCCAGCAGCATTTTGCGGAAGGACTCGGCCTGGCCCTGCTCGCGGCTGTCAAACGCCAGTTTGTCGAGTTTGGTCAGACCGTCCACCAGGTCGGCCACCGCGGCGCCGAAATGTTCGACCAGCTCGGCCTTGGTGACGCCGCAGTCTTCCAGCACGTCGTGCAGCAGCGCGGCGCACAGGGCCTGCGCGTCGAGCTTCCATTCGGTGCAAATCTGCGCCACCGCGATCGGGTGCGTGATGTAGGGATCGCCGTTTTTGCGCAACTGCCCCAGGTGGGCCTGGTCGGCAAAGCGGTAGGCTTTGCGCACCAGCTCGATGTCGTGGCTGCTGAGGTAATCCAGCCGCGACTCCAGCGCCGCAAAGCTGGCCGCCGCCGCGCTGGCCGCGGCCTGGGGCGGCGCAACGGGCGCTCGGGCGCCGAGGCTGGCGACCTCGGCCGGACTCAGGGTGTCGACACTCACCCCCCTAATGTAAACAAAAAAGGCGCCCCGTGTAGGACGCCTGTTTGGGGTTGCGGGGCGCGCGGTGTCAGACTGGCACTTTGCGCAGCATCTCCAGGCCAACCAAGCCCGCGGCGATCTCGCGCAGCGCGGTCACGGCCGGCTTGTTGCGCGTTTCGATCTTGGGCGCGTGGCCCTGGTTGAGCATGCGCGCGCGGTAGGTCGCGGCCAACACCAGCTGGAAGCGGTTCGGGATTTTCTCCAGGCAGTCCTCGACGGTGATGCGTGCCATGCAAACCTCCGGCAATACGTGGGAATGTCAGGAAATATCGAGCGCCCGAAACACGTCGGCGCGGGCACGACGCTGAGCCGCCACCCGCAGGCGCTGCGAATGCGTGATCGTTTTCAGATCGAACAGCGCGCGCTCAAAAACTTCGTTGATTATAACGTAGTCGAACTGATCGACATGCGCCATCTCCTGCGCCGCATTGCGCAGGCGCAGCGCAATGACCTCCTCACTGTCCTCGCCACGGCGTTGCAGGCGCCGGCGCAGCTCCTCCCAGCTGGGTGGCAGGATGAAAATCAACACCGCGTTGGCAAACTGGCGCCGGATTTGCAGCGCGCCCTGGTAGTCGATTTCGAGCACGATGTCGGCGCCGGCGGCGATCTTGTCTTCGATCGCCTTGCGCGAGGTGCCGTAGCGCCGGTCGTGCACCCGCGCCCATTCGATGAAGGCGTCGGCCGCGATCATGCGGTCGAACTCCTCGTCGCTGACGAAGTAGTACTCGCGCCCGTGCACTTCCTGGCCGCGTGGCGCGCGCGTGGTGTGCGAAACCGACAGCTCCATGCGCGAGTCCACTTCCAGCAGCGCCTTGACCAGGCTGGATTTGCCGGTGCCGCTGGGGGCCGCGACGACGAACAGGTTGCCAGGATACTCCATAGGGGTCATTCGAGGTTTTGGACCTGCTCGCGCATCTGTTCGATCAGGACCTTCATGTCCACCGAGACACGGGTGAGGTCAAGGCTGGCCGATTTGGCACCGAGTGTGTTGGCCTCGCGGTGCAGCTCCTGGATCAGAAAGTCCAGCCGCTTGCCGACCTCGCCGCCGCGCTGCAGCAGGCGTTCGATTTCGCTCAGGTGCGACTGCAGCCGCGTGAGCTCCTCGGCCACGTCCACGCGGATCGCAAACGCCGCCGCCTCGGCCAGCGCGCGCTCCTGCAGGGCGGTTGGGTCGGCAGGCGTGGCGCCCAGTGCCTCGTGAAAGCGCTGCAAAAACCGCTCGCGCTGCTGCGCCACGACTTGCGGGATCAGCGGCTCGGCCTGGGCGGCCAGCGCGCGCAGGGCGGCCACACGCTCGCGCAACATGGTCTGGAGGCGCGCGCCCTCGCGTGCGCGCGCCGCGTTGAAATCCTCCAGCACGCGCTCGGTCAGCGCCAGCAGCGGTGCACTCCAGTCCAGCGCGGCGCCAGCGCTGCGCTGGGCCAGCTGCAGGGCCTCGGCCACCGACAGGCCCCGCGCCTGCGGCAGCCACGCCTGCACCTGCTCCTGCAGGCCGGACAGCCGCTGCAACACCGCCGCGCTCGGGGCGGGCAGGCCGCCATCGGCGCGTTGCTCGACCCATGCGCGCAGCTCCACCTTGCCGCGCCGCACGCGCGCCGCCACACGCTCGCGCAGCGCCGGCTCGGCGTGGCGCAGCTCCTCGGGCAGGCGCAGCGACAGGTCCAGAAAACGGCCGTTGACCGCGCGAATTTCCACGCCCAGGCGGCTGCCGCTGGCGTCGGTGCTGGGTTCGCCCGCGGCGCATTGGCCCGCGGCGTAGCCGGTCATGCTGTACACTGACATCGACCTTCAGAGGAGGGCGGCCCTGCGGGCACAGCCGCATGCCCGGGCATTGGGGTTGCGCATGCACGGATTATGTCAAAGACCAAGCCCGCTCCCCTGCCGCCGGATACGCTGATAGGCGGCTACCGGATCGTGCGGCTGCTCGCGGCCGGTGGCTTCGGCTTGGTCTATCTGGCGCTCGACGCCCAGGGGCGCGAGGTCGCCATCAAGGAGTACCTGCCCGCCGCGTTGGCCACGCGCGCACCGGGCGAGCTGCTGCCCCAGGTGGCACCCGAGAAGCAAGCGCTCTACCGCCTGGGCCTGCGCAGTTTTTTCGAAGAAGGGCGGGCGCTGGCCCAAATCGCCCACCCCGCGGTCGTGGGCGTGCTCAATTTTTTCCGCGAAAACGACACCGTCTACATGGTGATGGACTACCTGCAGGGCGCCTCGCTGCAGGATTTCATCGTCACCGCGCGCGGCCGGCAGCGCAAAAAGATCCTGCGCGAAGCCACCATCCGCTCGCTGTTCGACGAGGTGCTGCGCGGGCTGCGCATCGTGCACCAGCACAAGATGCTGCACCTCGACATCAAGCCCGCCAACATCTTCATCACCGACGACAACCGCGCCGTCCTGATCGATTTTGGCGCCGCGCGCGAGGTGCTCAACACCGAGGGCACCTTCGTGCGGCCGATGTACACCCCCGGCTTTGCCGCGCCGGAGATGTACCGGCGCACCGGCGGCGCCGGGCTGGGGCCGTGGACCGACATCTACGCCATCGGGGCGTGCATCTACTCGTGCATGCAGGGCTACCCGCCGCACGATGCGCCGCAGCGCCAGGAAAAGGACCGGCTCGTCACCGCGCTGGCACGGCTGCGCGGCCTCTATTCGAACGAGCTCATCGACGTCGTCGAGTGGTGCATGGCGCTCGACCCGCTGTCGCGGCCGCAGTCGGTGTTTGCGCTGCAGCGCGAGCTCGCGCGTGAGGCCGCGGCCGAGCCCGAGCCGACCCCGTCCGGCTGGTGGGAGCGGTTGCGCGCGCGGCTGGGGCTGGCGCAGGCGCAAGCGCCCGATGCGGCCAGCCACCAAAGCCAGCGCTCCAGCTTTTTGGAGCCGCCATGAAGTTTGCGGTCTATCAGGCCACGCACGCGGGCGGGCGCGCGCGCAACGAAGACCGCCTGGGCTACACCTACACGCGCCAGGCGGTGCTGCTGGTGCTGGCGGACGGCCTGGGCGGACACCCGGACGGCGACCGCGCGGCCGACATCGCCGTGCGCACCTTCGTGCAGGATTTCATCGACCAGGCCCAGCCCAAGCTGCGCGACCCCAGCGCCTTCCTCCAAGCCACCGTCATGCACGCCCACCACGCCATTCGCCAGGCGGCGCACAGCGACGGTCTGGACGAGCCACCGCGCACCACCGTCGTCGCCGCGGTGGTGCAGGATGGTTGTTTGACCGCGCTGCACAGCGGCGACTCGCGCCTGTACTGGGCGCGCGGTGGGCGGCTGCTGTTGCGCACGCGCGACCACAGCTACCACGACAAGCCCGAGCTGTTTCCACCGCAGCCGGCGGGCGTCTCGCGCAGCGTGCTCTTTACCTGCCTGGGCGCGAACACGCCCCCGCTGTACGACGTGGTGGACCCGCAGCCGCTGGCGGCCGCGGACCGCATCCTGCTGTGCTCCGACGGTTTGTGGGGCGTGATGAGCGACGACGACATCGCCGCCGGCCTGTACGGGCAGCCCCTGGCCGACGCGGTGGCGCAGCTGTCGGAGGAGGCGCTGCGCCGGGGCGGGCGCCACGGCGACAACGTCTCGCTGCTGGGGCTGGAATGGCAAGAGGACGACGACTTTCCCGCCACCCAGGTGCTCGAGCCCGAGGCCGCCACGCGCGCGCGGCCCCAGCCGGCCGCCAACCCCACGCCGGCGCCGGGGCTGACGGCAACCGAGCTCGACGACGAGGCCATCGAGCGTACCATTGCGGAAATCAACGATGCGATCCGCCGCACCCGACGCACGCCGGCCCCGGCCAGCCCACGTCCGGGTGCGGCACCCCCTCCCAAACGGCAGACCCCATGACCCATGAACCCCTGGTGGCCGCCAGCGCCCAGCAGCGCCACGACGGCCGCGCCCCCAACGAACTGCGCCCGGTGCGCATCACCCGTGGTTACACCGTGCACGCCGAAGGCTCGGTGCTGATCGAATTTGGTCGCACGCGCGTGCTGTGCACCGCGTCGGTGGAAGAGCGCGTTCCCCCGCACCAAAAAGGCAGCGGCGAAGGCTGGGTGACGGCCGAGTACGGCATGCTGCCACGCGCCACCCACACCCGCAGCGACCGCGAAGCCGCACGCGGCAAGCAAAGCGGCCGCACGCAGGAGATCCAGCGCCTCATCGGCCGCTCGCTGCGCGCGGTGTTCGACCTGGCCGCCCTGGGCGAGCGCACCATCACGCTCGATTGCGACGTGCTGCAAGCCGACGGCGGCACGCGCACCGCCGCCATCACCGGGGCCTACGTGGCCGCGCACGATGCGGTGCAGCGTTTGCTGGCCGAGGGCAAGCTGGCGCGCTCACCGATCCGCCACCCGGTGGCGGCGGTCTCGGTCGGCATCGTCGATGGTGTGCCCGTGCTGGACCTGGATTACGTGGAGGATGCCGGTTGCGCCACCGACATGAACGTGGTCATGACCGGCGCCGGCCACTTCGTCGAGGTCCAGGGCACCGCGGAAGGCGAACCCTTTGGCCGTGACGAGCTGCACGCCATGCTCGCGTTGGCCGAGCATGGCATCCAGCAACTGGTGGCCCTGCAGCGCGCCGCGCTTGCCGGGGCTCAGGTGGGGTGAGGCCATGACCGGATCGACCGCTCCGCGGCGGCTGGTGCTGGCCTCCAACAACGCGGGCAAACTGGCCGAATTGCAGGCACTCTTCGCCCCTTTGGGCGTGGAACTCGTCACGCAGGGCAGCCTGGGCATCCCGGAGGCGCCGGAGCCGCACCGCACCTTCGTGGAAAACGCGCTGGCCAAGGCCCGCCACGCCGCCGCCGCCAGCGGTCTGCCGGCCCTGGCCGACGACGCGGGGTTGTGCGTGGCGGCCTTTGGTGGCCGCCCTGGTGTGGACACGGCCCACTACTGCACCCAATTCGGCTACCCCAAGAGCGACGCCAACAACGTGCGCGCGCTGCTGGAGCAGATGCGCGACGTCGAGGACCGCCGCGCCGCCATGGTCAGCACACTCGTGGCGGTGCGCCACGCCGACGACCCCGAGCCGTTGGTGGCCAGTGGGCGCGTGGAGGGTGAGATCACGCGCGCCCCGGTGGGCGACGGCGGTTTCGGCTTCGACCCGGTGATGTTCCTGCCTGCCTTCGGCTGCACCTTCGCCCAACTGCCCAGCGACGTCAAAAACGCCAACAGCCACCGCGGCCGGGCGGCGCGGGCCATGCTGGCGCTGATGCGCGAGCGCTGGTGGCCCGACGCATGAGCCACACGCCCGCAACGCCTGGCGCGCCCGCCACCGCCATCCACTGGCAGCGCCCAGGTCAGATCCGTTTGCGTGGCCTGCCCCCGCTGGCGCTGTATCTGCACCTGCCCTGGTGCCTCCATAAATGCCCCTACTGCGACTTCAATTCGCATGCCTGGGGCGCGGCCAGCGGCCAGAGCGGGCCACTGCCGCAGCGCGACTATGTGCGCGCCTTGCTGGCGGATCTGGAGGCCAGCCTGCCCCTGGTCTGGGGACGGCCGGTGGTCAGCGTGTTCATCGGTGGCGGCACGCCCAGCCTGTTCGACCCGGAGGTGATTGGCGACCTGCTGTCGGACGTGCGCGCCCGCGTGCCGCTGGCGCCCGATGCCGAAATCACGCTGGAGGCCAACCCCGGCACCTTCGAGCGCGAGCGCTTCGCGGCCTTTCGCGACGCCGGTGTGACGCGGCTGAGCATAGGCGTGCAGAGCTTCGATGATCAATGCCTGCGTGCGCTGGGCCGGGTGCACGACGCGGCGCAGGCACACGCCGCGGTGGAGGAAGCGGCGCGGTGCTTCGACACCTTCAACCTGGACTTGATGTACGCGCTGCCCGGGCAAAGCGTCGATGGCCTGGCGCGCGACCTGGCGGCGGCGCTGGCGCACGAGCCGCCTCACCTGTCCGTCTACCACCTGACGATCGAGCCCAACACCCTGTTTGCCAAGCAGCCGCCACCGTCGTTGCCCGATGACGACACCGCGTATGCGATGCTGGACCTGATCAGCGAGCGCACCGCCGCGGCGGGCCTGGCCCGCTACGAGGTCTCGGCCTACGCACGGCGGGGGCATCGCTGCCGGCACAACCTCAATTACTGGCAGTTTGGCGACTACCTGGGCTTGGGCGCGGGCGCCCACGGCAAGCTCAGTTTTGCCGAGCGCATCGTGCGCCAGGTGCGCTGGCGCGATCCCGCGCGCTATGTGGAGCAGGCGTTGGCGGGCACGCCCGTTGCGCAGGAGCACGAGGTGGCCGCCCGCGATTTGCCGTTCGAGTTCATGCTCAACGCCCTGCGGCTGCGCGAGGGTTTTGCGTTGACGCTCTTGAGCGATCGCACGGGCTTGCCGATGAATGCGGTATCGGCGACGATCGAGCAGGCGCGTGCGCGCGGCTGGCTGACCGTTGGCGACGACGGTTGGGTGCAGCCCACGGCGCGCGGCTTCGACTGGTTGAGCGATTTGCAGGCGCTGTTCTTGCCCGATTGAAGGGTCGCAGGGGCGGTTGGGCGGGCCCTCACTGCACAGCGCGGCGATCGCCGCGAGGAGGACGGGCATGCTTGCCATCTACGGCACGTCAGGGCTGATGTACCGCGGTCCCATCGAGGACCTGCGCCGCGTGTTGCCGTCGTTGCGTGCGGGGCGCCCGCGCGCGCTGCACGTGGACATCGATCGGCCGGACTTTGCCGACAGCGCGTTTCGCGTTGCTGCCGCGCCCGAGCACGGCGAGCGCCCCGCGCATGCGCTGCCGCGCCCGGCGGCGGTGGCCGTCCAAGCCTATGGCGAGGTCCAACATCCCGCGCCGCAGCGGCACCCGCTGGAGCGGGTGCGCGACGTCATGACGCGCGCGGTGGTCACCGTCACCGACACCATGCCCGTGGCCGAGGGGTGGCGCACACTGGCCGAGCGCGGACTGGGGCAGGCCCCCGTGCTCGATGCCGCTGGGCAGCTCATCGGACTGCTGACCCGCGCCGAGCTGCTCAGCGTCGAGCGGCTGCCGCGCCCGCAAGACAGCGCGCTGGTCTGGCGCGCTTTCATGGCCCAACCGCTGGCCACGGTCATGGTCACGCCGGTGCCGGCGGTCACGCCCGACACCCTGCTGCGCCGTCTGGCGCTGGTGCTGCTCGAGACCGGGCTGCCGGGGCTGCCCGTGGTGGACGAGGCGGGGGCGCTTGGCGGCTTCGTCTCGCGCAGCGACCTGCTCAAGGCCGTCGTGCACGACCCGCCACTGGACCTCTGGGCTGGGTAGGCGACAATAGTGGCTTGCGCGGCGGCCGTTAGGGACCGCCAGATTCTTCCAGATCGACGCCGAGCGGCCTTGCCGCCTGCCCACACCGTGAACGTGTCCGACACCACTACTGCGAAAGCCTCTCTCGCTGAACTCGACCAGCGCACCGGGGGCGCCTTCACCGCCCCCACCTCGGGCGAGCGTGCCGCGCGCCTGCGCACGTGGCTGGCGGGCAACCCCAGCGCCGACGAACTCGCCGAGGTCTACCGCGAGCTGGCCAGCCGCGACAAAGGGGCGGCCAAACTGGTGCGCGAGCGCCTCGACGAGTGGCGGCGCGCCAAAGCCCAGGACGAACGTGCCGCCGAGTGGGCCGCGCGCGCCGAGGCCTTGTTGCGCGCACCGCGGCTCAACCTGGCCGACGCCATGGCCTGGCAGCGTGACGCCGCCAAGGCGGGCGCCCCACTGTCGCGCGAACCGCTGGCCGCGCTGCGCCAGCAACTGGCCGAGCGCATGAAAGCCATCGAAGACCTGCACACGCGCCTGCAGGTCGAACGGGAGGCGGCCGGACTGCTGGTGCAGCGCATCGACCTGCTCTCGACCAAGCCGCTGGCCGAGGTCCAGGCCGCGCGCGACGCGCTGGCCCAGGACGTGGCCGACTGGCACACGCGCCAGGCTGCGCTCCGCGGGGCGCCGGGCTGGAACGATCTCGACCCGCGCTACCCGGCCCAGCTCGACGCCGCGCGCCAGCAGCTCGATGCCGTGTGGCAGGCGTTCGAAGCCGCACTGGCCCAGGCCACGGCCGCGCTGGCCAATGCGCAAGCGCCCTTGCCGGGCGTGCCGGTGTGGGCCGACGAAATCCGCGCCGCCCGCGGCGAGCCCGCTGCCCCCGCCGCCGACGCCACGGTGCCCAAGGCGGTGCAGGCGCTGGCCCAGGCCGCACTGTTGCCCGCGATCGAGGCGCTCGAGCGCGAACTCGCCGAGGGCCACACCAAGGCCCTGGGCCGTTACGCCGGCGAGCTGCGCCACGCCCACAAGCTGCACGGGCGGCACGCGGGCCCCGAGCTCGACGCCCGTGCCCAAGCGGCGCTGGCCAAGGCCAAGGAACTGGAAGACTGGCAGCGCTGGCGTGCCGACCAATTGCGCGAAGCGTTGCTGGCCAAAGCGGTCGCGTTGACCCAGGGCCCGGCGGAACAGCGCCCCACCGGCCGCAAGCTGCAAGAGGCCATCCGCCAGCTGCGCGAGCAGTGGAAGCAGACCGACCAGGGAGGGACCTCCAACCATGCGCTGTGGAAGCGCTTCGATGAGGCCTGCAACCAGGCCTATCAGGCGGTCGAGGCATGGCGGCGTGAGCTGCAGGCGCAGCAGGAAGCCGCGCAACAAGCGCGACTGGCGCTGATCGAGGAGGTCAAGGCATGGACCGCCGCCCATCCCGACAGCGAGGACTGGAAAGCGCAACTGCGCGATTTGCATGCGTTTGCCGAACGCTGGCGCCAGGGCGGGCACGTCAGCGAAAAGCGGTTTGCCGAACTGCAGGCGCAGTGGAAGGCCGCGATGGGCGCCGCCCACGCACGGTTGGAAGCCGCTCAGGCCGACAGCATTGCGCGGCGCCAAGCGCTGATCGCCGAGGCGCAGGCGCTGGCGGCGCAGCCGCGCCTGCGGCTCGACGCCGTCAAGGCCCTGCAGCAGCGCTGGCAGCAGGAGGCGCACCGCGTGCCGCTGGACCGGCGCAAGGAACAAAAACTCTGGGAAGCGTTCCGCCAGCCGATCGACGAGGCGTTTGCGCGCAAAAGCGCTGAGCGTGACAAGGCGCAAGCCGTCACCAGCCGGCTCGACGCCGCGGTGTTGGAGGCGGCGCGCGCCCTGGAGGCGGCGTGCGCGAGCGACGACGCCCAGCAGATCCGCGCGGCCATGGCGGCCCTGCGCGCGGCCGCGCAGGGCGAAGGGCAGGATGCCGAGCCGGCGCCGCAGGCCCCGGCGGCGGACGCAGCCCCGGCACCCGCTGCCCAGGCGGAGGCGGCCTCGCCTGCGCCCACCCCGGCCGCGCGCCCGCTGGTGGCGCGCCGGGGTGACGACCGACCCGGCGCAGCCCCGCCCGCAGCCCCGGCGTCGCTGGGGCGAGCGGGCGCAGCCGGCCGGGCGGAGCGCCGGCCCGAGCGCGCGCCGCGCGCCGACGGCGCGCCTCGGCCGCGCCTGGGCGATGCGGCATTTCGCGCCCAGCGGCAGGCGCTCGAACGGGCCGAAGCGCGCCTGCGCGCGCTGGCCGCGCGCGCCCACGGTGAAGCCCTGACCGAGTTGCTGGCCGCCTGGGCCGCCCGCGACGCGGCCCGCTTGCCCGCCGCCCAGCAACTGGGCGGGCGGCAGGCCGCGGCTGCGCGCCCCGCGTGGGTGCAGGCGCTGGCACAACCCGCCAAGGCCGCGGCCGACGCAGCCGAGCCGCTGCTGCGGCTGGAAATCGCGGCCGAGGTGCCGACGCCGGCCGATCAGCTCGATGCCCGTCGTCAGCTGCAGCTGCGCCTGCTCACGCGCCGCCACGAGCCCGGCCCCGATCAGACCTGGGCACAGGACGTCGCACGCGTGCTCGTCACCGCGCACGACCCTGCCCACGAGCGTCGCCTGCAGGCCGCGCTCAAGGTGTTGTTGCGGCGCTGACGGCTGGACGGTGGCCGATCGTCACGCCGGTGCGGGACGGTCGGCCGGCCGCGCAAACAACGCATCCAGCAGCAGCACCAGCGCCGGGTGCTCCTCGGCCAGTCGGGCCCGGTCCACGCAGTACGCCTCGCACGCGACGGCAAAAAACTCGGCGGCCGAGGTAGCGCCGTAGGCATCCAGCCACGGGGCTGGGCCGCCAAAGCGTTCGTGCATCGCCACCCGCTGCCGGTGGGTCTCGAGTGCCTGCGTCAGCACCGCGTGCCAGTGCCGGCGCGCCTCGGTGCTGGACAGCCCCAAAAATCCGGTGGGCAACAACGGGCAGCCGTCGGCGGGCTGCCCCAGTGGTTTGCCGTGCAGGTCGATGGCGTGCGCAAATTCATGGATCACCAGGTTGTGGCCCACCCCGGTGGCGCCGGGATGCGAACCCAGCACACGCGGCCAGGCCAACACGATGGGGCCGCCCTGCATCGCCTCGCCGGCCAAGGCTTCCTCGTACTCGTGCACCACGCCGGCATCGTCGCGCAGCCGGCGCGGCGCCACCACCTCGTCGGGGTGCAGCACGATGCCCACGAAATCCTCGTACCACGCCAGCGCGGGCAGGCCGCGGTGGCGCAGCGGCAGGCAGGCCTGCGCCGCGACGAGCAGCGCCATGCGGTCGTCCACGACCAGGCCGTGTGCGCCGCTGAACTCTTTGCGTGCCAAAAAGGCCGCGCACAGGTCGCGCAGCTGCGCCTGTTCGGCAGCGTCGAGCGTCTGCAAAAGGGGCAGGTCCGCCACCACGCGGGCCCACAGCCGATCGGGGATGGCGCGGCCGTCGCCGCGGCGGGCGCGCCAGCGCTGGCGCCGCTGCACCAGCCAGCGCCGCAGGGCGCGCCACCACCGGCCCCACGGCCCACGCGGGCGGGCCGGCACGGGTGCCGCGTTCATGCCGCTGCCGGCGCCAGCGGGCGCACCTGGCAGCCGTCGGGGGTCAGGCTGAGCACCTGCAGCCGTGGTGGTTGTGCACTGGCGTCCCAGTCGCTGAGCACCCACCGTGTGGCCCCCCCGGGCAGCGGGTGGGTGCCAGGCCGGTGGGTGTGCCCGTGGATCAGGCCGTGCGCGCCGGCGGCGGCCATCGCCGCGGCTGCCGCGTGCGCGTCCACATCGACGGGGGCGACGCCCGCTGCCCGTTGGGCGGCCTGGTGTTGCTGGCTGCGCTGGCGCAGCGCGCGTGCCTGGTGCAGGCGCGCCGCCAGCGGCTGGGCCAAAAAGCCCGCTTGCCACGACGCCGTGCGCACCTGGGCCCGAAACGCCTGGTAGTCGCGGTCGTCCAGGCACCAGGCGTCGCCGTGGCTGAGCAGCCAGCGCTGTTGGCCCCAGGTCAGCAGCGCCGGGTCGGCCAACAAGGTGCAGCCAACCGCGCTGGCAAAGCGGGCGCCGAGCAAAAAGTCGCGGTTGCCGCGCATCACGTACAGCGGCCGCCGCCGTGCCAGCGCCGCCAGGGCCGCCACCGCCTGTTGCCAAAACGCCATGTCGGCGTCGGCGGTGGGGTCGGCGCTCAGCAGGTCGTCGCCGATCCAGACGTCGAACAAGTCCCCCAGGATGCACAGCGCATCGAACGGGGCGTCGTCCACATACGCCTGCCAGGCTGCCGCCGTGGCAGCGTCGCTGGCGTGCAGGTGGATGTCGGAGACGCAATCGATGCGCCGCCATGTCGGTGGCGCATCGATGTGGCTCAGCAGGTTGGCGGTCGCCATCGGCCGCGCGGCAGGCGGCGCGTCAGGGGGTGACGACAACCGCCTTGGTAATCACCACGTCTTGCAGCGGCACGTCGTCGTGAAAACCACGCCGCCCGGTGGTCACCTGGCGGATGGCATCGACCACCTCGGTGCCCTTGATGACGCGGCCAAACACCGCGTAGCCCCACCCCTGCAGCGTGGGCGCGGTGTGGTTGAGAAAGCCGTTGTCCGCCACGTTGATGAAAAACTGCGCGGTGGCCGAGTGCGGCGCCTGGGTGCGCGCCATCGCAATGGTGTAGCGGTCGTTTTTGAGACCGTTGGCGGCCTCGTTTTCGATCGGCGCGCGTGTCGGCTTTTGCTTCATGCCGGGCTCGAAGCCGCCGCCCTGGATCATGAAGCCGTCGATGACGCGGTGAAAGATCGTGCCGTCGTAGTGGCCATCGCGCACGTAGGCCAGGAAGTTCTCGACGGTTTTGGGCGCCTTGGCGGCGTCGAGCTCGAGGGTGATGACGCCGCGGTCGGCGATGTGCAGTTCGACTTGGGGATTCACGGAACGGACTCCAGGAGAGGCTGGGCGGCTGGCGGCCGCCCGTTGCGGGGTGGGGGACTGGCCGTGGGCCAACAGCGGGCTGGCCAGCGCGGTGGCGAGCGCGCCCAGCGCGGCGCGGCGTGGCATGCGGCGGGAGTCGGGGGCAGGGTGTGTCATGCGCGGTGGGGGCGCGGCGGCGCCAGGGTTCATTGCTGGGGGGCGTCGGCGGCCGCACCGGGGTGCAGCAGCCGGCGCAAGGCCGCAGCGCGCGCGCCCAGGCCAGGGGTGTCGGGTTGCAGTGCCAGGGCACGCTGCCAATGGCCCAGCGCGAGCTGCGCGTACACGTCGCCCAGGTTGCGGTGCGCGACGGCGTAATCGGGGTGGAAGCGCAGGGCCCACTCCAGCGCGGCGCGCGCTTCGGGCAGGCGGCCCGCGGCGGCGTGCAACACGGCCAGGTTGTTGTACGGCTCGGGCAGTTCCGGGTAGGCTTGGGTGAGCTGTTCATAGAGGCGCTGCGCGCCGGCGCTGTCACCTTGGCCGGCCAGCACCACGCCAAGCAGCAAGCGCGCCTGCGGGTCGCTGTCGTGGCTTTGCAGCCAGTGCTCCAGGCGCTGGCGCGCCAGCACCCACTCACGGTTGGCGATGAGGCGCTGCACCTCGGCGTAGGTGGCCGCGCCGCTGATCGTTGTGCCGTCCGCGCCACCGCCCGCCCCCGCCTGACCCCAGGCCACAGGGGAGGCTACCAGGGCTCCCACGCACAGCAGGGCCGCAAGGGTGCCTTTCAGCCGTGCGGCAACGCGCAGCGGGCCCGCCTGGGCGGGCGCGCGCGTGGCGGCCGTGTGGTGGAGGGGTGTGGGGGGCTTGCAGGCCATGGGGCAGGGGTGAAACGGGTCGGCCATCGGTGCACAATACGCGCCTTTCGATCGATTGTAGCCCGCGGGTCGCGCCCGCCGGGCCCGCTGTCCCATGACCCTGCGCATCCACAATTCGCTCACGCGCCGGCTCGATCCGCTCGAGCCGCTCGAACCCGGGCATGTCCGCATGTATGTCTGCGGCATGACGGTGTACGACCTTTGCCACCTGGGCCATGCGCGCTCCATGGTCGCATTCGACGTCGTGCAGCGCTGGCTCAAGGCCAGCGGCTACCGCGTCACCTATGTGCGCAACATCACCGATATCGACGACAAAATCATCGCCCGTGCGCTGAAAAACGGCGAAACCATCCGCCACCTGACCGACCGCATGATCGAGGCGCTGCACGCCGACGCCGATGCGCTGGGCATCGAGCGCCCGACGTTCGAGCCGCGCGCCACCGAATTCGTGCCGCAGATGCTGAACCTCATCGGCCGCCTGGAGGCCAAGGGGCTGGCCTACCGCAGCGACCAAGGCGACGTCAACTATGCGGTGCGGGCGTTCCCGGGTTATGGCAAGCTCTCTGGCAAGAGCCTGGACGAACTGCGCGCCGGCGAGCGCGTGGCGGTGGGCGATGGCAAGCGCGATCCGCTCGACTTCGTGCTGTGGAAAGCGGCCAAACCCGATGAGCCGCACGAGGCCAAGTGGGACAGCCCCTATGGCCTGGGGCGCCCGGGCTGGCACATCGAGTGCTCGGCCATGAGCTGCGAGATGCTGGGCGAGAGCTTCGATATCCACGGTGGCGGTGCGGATTTGCAGTTTCCGCACCACGAAAACGAGATCGCCCAAAGCGAAGGCGCCACCGGCAAACCGCTGGCCCGCATCTGGATGCACAATGGCTTCGTGCGCGTGGACAACGAGAAGATGTCCAAGAGCCTGGGCAACTTCTTCACCATCCGCGAGGTGCTGCAAAAATTCGATGCCGAGACGGTGCGCTTCTTTATTGTGCGCGCGCACTACCGCAGCCCGCTCAACTACAGCGACCAGCACCTGGAAGACGCGCGTGCGGCGCTCAAGCGGCTCTACACCGCGCTGTCGGCCGTGCCCCCGGTCGACAGCGGGGCCATCGACTGGCGCGACCCGTGGGCGGCGCGCTTCAAGGCGGCGATGGACGAGGATTTCGGTACCCCCGAGGCGGTGGCCGTGCTGTTCGAGCTGGCGGCGGAAGTCAACCGCAGCCGCGACGCCCGCTTGAGCGGCCTGTTGCGCGCGCTCGGCGGCACGCTGGGCCTGTTGCAGCAGCCACCCGCGGTGTTCTTGCGTGCCGGCGCCGGGCTGGATGAGGCGGCCATCGAGGCGCGCATCGCCGAGCGTGCCGCAGCCAAGGCGGCGCGCGACTTTGCCACCGCCGACCGCATCCGTGCCGAGCTGGCGGCGCAAGGCATCGTGCTCAAGGATGGGCCAGGCGGCACCACGTGGGAGCGCGCGTGAGCGCCGACCGTCGAGGCAAAGCGTTGGCCACCGTGACGCCGAGCGGCGCCGGCCAGGGCTGCGTGCCCCACTTTTGGTCCGAGGCCTGCGACCATCTGGTGGCGCGCGACCGCGTCATGGCACGCCTGATTCCGCAATTCCCCGGCGCCTGTCTGCAGTCGCGTGGCGACGCCTTCACCACGCTGGCGCGCAGTGTGGTGGGGCAGCAAATTTCCGTCAAGGCGGCCCAGGCGGTGTGGGACCGGCTGCTGGCGCAGCTGGGGGCGTGCACGCCCGAGGCGCTGCTGGCCTGTGCGCTGCCCGACCTGCGCGCCACCGGGCTGAGCGCGCGCAAGGTGGAATACCTGCTCGATCTGGCGCGCCACTTTGCCGACGGGCGTATCGACCCGGTCGCCTGGCGCGGCATGGATGACGAGGCCATCATCCGCGACCTGGTGGCCATTCGTGGCATCGGCCGCTGGACAGCCGAGATGTTTCTGATATTCCACCTGATGCGCCCGGACGTGCTGCCGCTGGACGACGTGGGGCTGCTGCGCGGCATCAGCCAGTGCTATTTCTCGGGCGAGCCGGTCAGCCGCAGTGACGCGCGCGAGGTGGCGGCCGCTTGGGCGCCCTACCGCAGCGTGGCAACTTGGTATATTTGGCGCTCGCTGGATCCGATCCCGGTGGCGTATTGACAACCCCTGCGCCGGGGCGGTCATCGCGCTGCCGCTGGCGACACACGAGGGCCTGCGGGCCCGTGGAGCGACAACTTGGCCAAACGCAACTTTCTGGATTTCGAGCAGCCGATCGCGGAACTCGAAGCCAAGATCGAAGAGCTGCGCTACGTGCAGACCGAGTCGGCGGTCGACATCTCGGAAGAGATCGAGCGCCTGAGCCAAAAAAGCCTGCAGCTCACCAAAGACATCTACAGCAAGCTCACGCCCTGGCAGGTGACCAAGATCGCCCGCCACAGCGACCGGCCCTACACGCTGGACTACGTGCGCGCGATCTTTACCCATTGGACCGAGCTGCACGGTGATCGCCACTTTGCCGATGACCAGAGCATCGTCGGCGGGCTGGCACGCTTCAATGGCCAGCCGTGCATGGTCATCGGCCACCAAAAGGGCCGTGACACCAAAGAGCGCGCGCTGCGCAACTTTGGCATGACCAAGCCCGAGGGCTACCGCAAGGCGCTGCGGCTGATGAAGCTGGCGGAAAAATTTCGCCTGCCGGTGTTTACCTTTGTCGACACGCCGGGCGCCTATCCCGGCATCGATGCCGAGGAGCGCAACCAGTCCGAAGCCATCGGCCGCAACATCTTCGAGATGGCGCAGCTCGAAGTGCCCATCATCAGCACCATCATCGGCGAGGGCGGCTCCGGCGGGGCGCTGGCGATCGCCGTGGCCGACCAGGTGCTGATGTTGCAGTACGCCGTCTATTCCGTCATCAGCCCCGAGGGCTGTGCCTCGATTTTGTGGAAGACGGCCGACAAAGCCCCGGACGCCGCCGAGGCGCTGGGCATTACCGCGCACCGCCTCAAGGCCTTGGGGTTGGTGGACAAGATCGTCAACGAACCGGTCGGCGGGGCGCACCGCGATCCGCAGCACATGGCCACCCTGCTCAAGCGCGCGCTGGGCGAGGCGCTGCGGCAGCTGGCGGACCTGACGCCGTCGGCGCTGATCGAACGCCGCCATGCCCGGCTCGATGCCTACGGGCGGTTCAACGACACCAAGGCGCCCCGCGCCTGACGGGCAGCGCGCTGCCAGCCCGGGCGATCCCGCCGCCCCGGTGGGGCTGCCCACGGCGGACGCCGCCGTGCTGGCCGCGGTGGCGCAGTGGTGGCGCCGCCACCGCGCCGTCGTGTCCGCCGAGGGGGCAATCGGCGTCGCCTACAGTGGCGGGGCCGATTCCACCGCGCTGCTGTTGGCCGCGGCCACGCACTGGCCCGGCCGCGTGCGGGCGCTGCACGTGCACCACGGCCTGCAAGCCGCGGCCGACGCGTTTGCCGCGCACGCCACGGCACAAGCCGCGCGCTGGGGCGTGCCACTGACCGTGCTGCATACCGATGCGCGCCACGCCCGCGGTGACAGCCCGGAGGATGCGGCACGGCGCGCGCGCTACCGGGCGCTGGCCGGTGCGGCCCGTGCGCAAGGCCTGGCGGTGGTGCTGCTGGGGCATCACGCCCAGGACCAGGCCGAAACCCTGTTGCTGGCGCTCACGCGTGGCGCCGGGCTGCCGGGCCTGGCGGCCATGCCCGAGTGCCGCCGCATCGACGGCGTGTGGTTTGGCCGGCCCCTGCTCGCACTCGACGGCACGGCGCTGCGCGCCAGTCTGCGGGCACAGGGCATTGGCTGGGTGCATGACCCCACCAACGACGACCCCGCCTACACCCGCAACCGCATCCGGCTGCAGGTGGTGCCCGCCCTGGCCCAGGCCTTCCCGTCGTATGCGATCACCTTCGCGCGCAGTGCCCGCCACGCGGCCGCCGCCCAGCAGCTGCTGGACGAGCTGGCGGCCGAAGATTTGGCCCGCGTGGGCAACCCGCCGCGCCTGGCCGCCCTGCAGGCCCTGTCGCCTCAGCGCCTCATCAACGTGCTGCGGCACTGGCTGCGCACCTGCCACGGTGCCAGCGGCACCGACGCGCAGTGGCGCGAGGTGGCGCGCCAGATGGCCGCGGCGCGCACGCGCGGCCACGCCATCGAGCTGCGTGTGGGGGCAGGGCGCTTGCGCCGCGCGGGCGATGTCGTGCTCTACCAGCCCGATGACGAGGCCGTGGCCCCACAGCGCCTATAATCCGACGGTTTGTCCGGGTTTTCCCGGTTGTAC
The DNA here is from genome assembly GCF_007556705.1 of Tepidimonas thermarum. Lineage (GTDB taxonomy): Bacteria > Pseudomonadota > Gammaproteobacteria > Burkholderiales > Burkholderiaceae_C > Tepidimonas > Tepidimonas thermarum. The sequence goes on from NZ_VJOL01000008.1 coordinate 40,474, forward strand.
GGGCAGCCCCGGGTTCGGCGCCAGGGTGCAGCGGCCACCGCCGCTGGCGCGGTTGGCGATCGTTTTTGCGCGGATTTTTCATGGCACTGATCGTTCACAAGTACGGCGGCACCAGCATGGGCTCGACCGAGCGCATCCGCAACGTCGCCAAGCGCGTGGCCAAGTGGGTGCGTGCCGGCCACCAGATGGTGGTCGTGCCCAGCGCCATGAGCGGCGAGACCAACCGCCTGCTCGGCCTGGCCAAAGAGGTTGCCCCGGCCAAGCCCGGCGACGCCTACTACCGGGAGCTCGACCAGCTTGCCGCCACCGGTGAGCAGGTCTCCGTCGGGCTGCTGGCCATCGCGCTGCAGGCCGAGGGGCTGGATGCCGTCTCCTACTGCGGCTGGCAGGTGCCCATCCGCACCAACAGCGCTTTCACGAAGGCGCGCATCGAGTCCATCGACGACACCCGCATCCGCGCCGATTTGGCCGCTGGCCGGGTCGTCATCATCACCGGCTTCCAAGGGGTGGATGCGGCGGGCAATGTGACCACGCTGGGGCGCGGCGGCTCCGACACCTCCGCGGTGGCGGTGGCCGCGGCGATCAAGGCCGACGAATGCCTGATCTACACCGACGTCGACGGTGTCTACACCACCGATCCGCGCGTCGTGCCCGAGGCGCGGCGCCTGTCACGCATCAGCTTCGAGGAGATGCTGGAAATGGCCAGCATGGGCTCCAAGGTGCTGCAAATCCGCTCAGTGGAGTTCGCGGGCAAATACCGGGTGCCCATCCGCGTGCTCTCCAGCTTCACCCCCTGGGACATCGACATCCACGAGGAAGCCCGCTCCGGCACCCTCATCACCTTCGAGGAAGACGCATCCATGGAACAAGCCGTCGTTTCCGGCATCGCCTTCAACCGCGATGAAGCCAAGATTTCGGTGCTCGGCGTGCCCGACCGGCCGGGTATTGCGGCGCAAATCCTGGGTGCGGTGGCCGATGCCAACATCGACGTCGACGTCATCATCCAAAACGTCGGCAAGGACGGTCGCACCGACTTCAGCTTCACCGTGCACCGCAACGATCTGTCGCGCGCGCTGGACGTGCTCAAGACCCAGGTCGTGCCCGCGCTGGGTGCGGAGGACGTGGTGGGCGATGCCCGCATCTGCAAGGTCAGCATCGTCGGCATCGGTATGCGCAGCCACGTGGGCGTGGCCAGCCGCATGTTCCGCTGCCTGGCGCAGGAGGGCATCAACATCCAGATGATTTCCACCTCCGAGATCAAGACCTCCGTCGTCATCGACGAGAAGTACATGGAGCTGGCCGTGCGCGCGCTGCACCGCGAGTTCGACCTCGACCAGCCCGCGGACACCCTGCAGGGCGCCTGATTTTTTGGCGCCGGTGATCGCCGATGCCGTCAACTTCGGGCATAATGGCGGCTCTTAGGAGTGATGACCGAGAGGCCGAAGGTGCTCCCCTGCTAAGGGAGTATACGGTGTAGAGCCGTATCGAGGGTTCGAATCCCTCTCACTCCGCCAAGCCTTACGAAACAACAACCTGTGCGTCTAAGCCTTACCTCGTCAGCGGCAACATGCTGCTTGACCCGGTCGACCTAGCCAAGATTCTCGGCTGCACGCTCACCGCCACTCAACGGCTCATCAGCAAGAAGAGGCTACCGTTCCGCGTTAAGAACGCTCGACAGCCGAATCCACGTCGTCACGCGCTCCGTTGCCGAGTGGTTTGACGCACAGGCAGACCGGAGCATCGCCCCGCCGAGTGACTCCGCCGGGCCCACGCCACCGTCAGCACGAAAGAGTCGAAAAATGGCGCCGAACACAGGGCGCAGCATCCTCAACAGAGGAAAATAGGCTCAAAGCGGGACCCGTCGCTTGATTGCGCTTAACCGCCAAGACGGTTGCTCAGGCGCGCGGCAGTTCGAGCACGAACTCGGCCCCGCCGCCCTCGGCATTGCGCGCGCTCAACCGGCCACCGTGCTGCTCGACGATGCCGTAGCTGATCGACAGGCCCAGGCCGGTGCCTTTGCCCACCGGTTTGGTGGTGAAGAAGGGGTCGAAGATGCGCAGCAGGTGTTCGGGAGGGATGCCGGGGCCGTTGTCGCGCACCGTCACGCGTACCGTGGGCTGGTCTGGGTCACCGTTGCAATCCATCGCCACCCAGACCACGGGATCAGGCACCGCGGACAGAGCGTCGAAGGCGTTCTGCAGCAGGTTCATCATCACCTGCTGCAGCTGCCCGGCGCTGCCCAGCACGGTGCAGGCCTGCAGCGGCACCCAGCGCACCGGCACCGGCGACGACCGGCCCTTCTGCACCCAGTGGATCGCGCGCTCGATCACCTCGACCAGGTTCACCGGCTGACGCTCTTCCGGGTCCATGGCCGAGAAGCGCTTGAGGCCGTGCACGATGTCGGCGGTGCGCTGCGCGCCTTCGAGCGTGCCCTCGATCAGCGACGGCAGGTCGGCCAGCAGGTGCTCGATGCGCAGCTTTTGCCGCAGGTTGGCCAGCTCGGACTCGCTCGCGTGCGCATGCACGGCGGCCATGTAAGTCTGCAGGCGGTCGCAGTACTTGCGCAGTGCGTGGACGTTGCCGAGCACAAAGCTGATCGGGTTGTTCAGTTCGTGCGCCACCCCCGCCACCAGCTGGCCGAGCGAGGCCATTTTTTCCGAGTGCAGCAGCTGCTGCTGCGTTCGTTTGAGGGCCTCGTGGGCGGTGCGCATCTCGTGGTAGGCGCGCTTGAGCTCGGCCATCGGCCGCCCCACCCAAACCGTGCCCAGACGTTTGCCGTTGGCGCCGATGCGCGGCGTGCAGTTGGCGTCCACCGGTACCGGCTGGCCCTGGCGGTCCAGCAGGTTGAGTTCGATGGCCTGCCCGCCGCGCGGTGCCTCGCTGCGGTCCATGGCGGCGCGCGCCGCCTGCACGCTGGCGGCATCGGCCAGCAGGTCGGCCAGACTGCTGCCGCGCAACACATCCTCACCTCGACCCACCAATTCGCACAGGGCCGCATTGGTCTGCTCGATCAGGCCGCGTTCGTCACAGACGATGAGCACGTCCGACATCGCGCTGAGCACGCTGAAGATGAACTGCTGCGACTGTTCCAGCTCGCTGTTCTTCCTCTCCAGCTCGACCTCATCGTCGATCAGCCGCGTGTAGACCTCGTCCATCTTCTGGATCACATCCAGCCAGGTCGATTCGTCCACGCCCTCCATCGGCACAGTGAGCAGCGGGCTCGGGGCTCGGTCTTTCGTCATGGCAACGATCTCCAGTCGGAGACAGTGCCTGGGCCAGACACGCCGCGCAAGCGGCTTGGCTGGGGCGCAGGTGTGGTCCCCCTGCCCAGCGCCGAAGGCGCGCCAGAGCGTGGGGAAGACGCGAAGCGGCGCAGGGGTGTGTTCATATCCGTCAGTGGACGGTACAAACCATGCAGGGGTCGAAGGAGCGCACGATGTGCTGCACTGCCACCGGTGTCTTTTCGCCCTCGCGCACCGGTGCATCCACCAGGGCCTGTTCCAGTGCACCCGGCGTGCCCTGCGCGTCGCGCGGCGAGAAGTTCCAGCTCGTGGGTGCAACGATCTGGTAGTTGGCCAAGCGCCCGCCGCGCACCACCAGCCAGTGGCCCAGCGCGCCGCGGGCGGCTTCGGACAGGCCCACGCCACATCCATCGTTGGGCAGGTTGGCCGGCACACAGAAGGCCTCGGTCGGGCGGATGGCCTGCAACCAAGCTTCCATCATCGGCAGCACGCGCGCGAGTTCGAGCACACGGGCGAGCACCCGCGTGAACACCGTGCCGCCGTGGCGCGCCACCGCATCGCGCAGCAGCGGGTGACCGCTGGCGAGCTGGCGCGCGATGGCGCCTGTCTCGACCACCTCGCCGCCCAGGCGCGGGGCCTTGTTCCAGGTGTAAGCGCCGGCCTTGTCGGGCTCGGGCCGCGTCAGGCCGTACATCGGATGCAGCGGTTTGCGCGCCTGCGCAAGCCAGGCGCAGGTGGCGTCTTCGGTGATGGTGCAAACGTCCACTGCGTCCAGGCGCTGCGCATCGCCGCGCCACAAGCCCGGGACCAGCGCGTGACCGCCGTCGGACTGGGGGTAGGCGCCGAAGCTTAGGTAGCGCCCCGGGCCGGGGCCGAGGGTCTGCAGCGACAGGTCCTGCACCAGGGTGAGGAAGAATCGCAGGTCACTGCCCAGCGGATCGCGCGCTTGCCAGGCCCAGAGCGCATCTTCGCTATCCAGCGCAGTGAAGCGTTCGAGCCCATCACCGATCAGATGGCGTTCCAGGAAGGCACGGAATTCACGCAGCTTGGCCAGCAGACGCACGCGCTCGGCCGCGTCGATGGGCCGGGTCGAACCGCCGGGCTCGACCGACTGCGTGTGCGGCCATTTGCCGCCCAGCGTGCCCAGCAAAGTGAACCAGCGCTGGCGCGCCGCTGTGGCGGCTCTGACCTGCTCACCACGGTCGGGCGCGAAGCGCCGCACCGCCTCGGCGTGCCAGGGCCGGGCAGCGTAGACCGGACGTGTGAAGTCCGGCATGAAAAACAGGTAGAAGTGCGTCAGGTGGTCGGCCAGGTTCTCGGTCGCCAGGATCAGATTGGTGGCGTGTTGCCCATTCGGCGGCGGGGTGATGCCGCCCAGATCGGCCAGCGCGCGCGCCGCCGCGACCGACTGCGAGACCGAGCAAATGCCGCAGATGCGCGGCACATAGACCAGTGCGTCGTGCGGTGCCTTGCCCTGCAGGATCTGTTCGAAACCGCGGTACATGGTCGCGTTAACGTGGGCCGAGGTCACGCGGCCGTCGGCGATGTCGAGTGACACCTCCAGATCGCCCTCGACACGGTTGAACGGCCCCACCAGAAGACGCGACGTCACTTCAACCTCGTCTTTCGTACTGCTGGCTTGACGACTAAATGATCCGCCACCGCGTTGTGCTTCACCCGCTTGGGTGTTGCGCTTTTGGAGAGTGACGCTAGCGCGACGAACCAGGCCTTGGGCATGTCGGTGGGCAGGCCCACCGGGATGCCGGCGATCTTGGGGGTCTGGTGGAAGGGGTGGCCAGGCTCCTGAAAGCCGGGCTCGGTGCAGGCGATGCAGGCGTAGCCACCGCGCGTGCAGCTGCCTTCGCCGTTCCAGGGGCGGATGTTGCAGTCGGCATGCACCTGGGTGCCCTTGCAGCCCATGTGCTCCATCATGCAGCCCAGGTCGGACGGTTTTTCGGCGCTGGCCTTGAACTCGTAGTACTCGTTGCGCGTGCAACCGTGGTGCACCAGCTGGTCGGCGTAGAAGCGCGGGCGCGCCAGCGGATCGAGGTCGTCGACGCCGAAGGCGTCGGCGGCCAGCGCCATCAGCGTGTCGATCACCCAGCTCGGGTGCGTGGGGCAGCCGGCGACGTTGATCACGGGCAGACCGCTGCCGCTTCGGAAGTCGGCCCCCAGCAGGCCGCCGATGCGGTCGTCCTCGTACTGAAGGCCGCACGCGTCGGTGGGGTTGTCGCCACCAGCCGTGACACCGCCCCAGGCGGCGCAGCTGCCGATGGCCAGGACGTGTTTCGCTTTCGCTGCGAGTTCGCGCACCCAGTGGATCATGGACTGGCCGGTGCCGGCGAGCATGTGGAAGCGGCCGGTGCCGTTGGGGCCGCGCAGCAGCGAGCCTTCGACGCAAAGCGCGTCCAGCCGCGTGGCACCGTCGAGTATCGACTGCAGCAGCGCCAGCACGTCCTCGCCACTGGCGAGCGACAGCGAGGGGTGCCAGAGCACGTGAATACCCGCGTCGCGCAGATGGCCCTGGAAGTCGGTGGTGTCGGCACACAGCAGCGACATGCTGCAGCCGCCGCAGCCACCCGATTGCAGCCACAGGACGTTCATGCGGGGGCCTCTTCTGTTGCGGGCTCGCCAGCCAACCAGCGGCAGGCCCAGGCGACGGCCAGGTCAGGAACGGCCAGCACTGCGGCCCCCGGTGCCGTGATCACGCCCGGGCGTTCGCGCCGCCGCGCCATCAGCGCGTCGGCGGCGTGGTAGCGGCCGGGCTGGTCGAATGCGGTCATGGCTTGTCGAGACCGAAGCGTTGCATCTTGGCCCTGAGACCGACCCGCGAGAGGCCGAGTTCCGCGGCCGTCTTGGTCTTGTTCCAACGGTGCCGCAACAGGGTCTCACGCAGCACCATGGCCTCGATTACGTCCAGGCGGTCGTTCAGGCTGCCACTGGAGGGAAGAGCGGCCGCGAGTTCGCCGCCACCACCGGCCGCACGACCCTGCAGCACGCGCGGCGAAAAGGCGGCCGGCGCAAGCGTGGTGCCGTCATGCAGCGCCAGTGCGCGACCGATTTCGTTACGCAGCTCGCGGATGTTGCCAGGCCAGGGGTAGGCGAGCAGGCAGGCCAGAGTCTCGTCGGGCAGTGTGGCGCCGGGGTGCCCCAATTCGGCCGCAACGTCGTGCACGATCTGGCGCGCAATCAGCGGGATGTCACCCACCCGCTCGCGCAGCGGCGGCACGGTGAGCGTAACGGCCGAGAGCCGGTAGTAGAGGTCCTCGCGGAACAGGCCTTCGCGCACGCGCTGTTCCAGCTGCCGGTGGGTGGCGGCAATGATGCGCACGTCTACCGGCACCGGCCGCGCCGCGCCCACGGGTCGCACCTCCCCTTCCTGCAGCACGCGCAGCAGCTTGACCTGGAAAGCCGGCGAGGTCTCGCCGATCTCGTCGAGGAAGACGGTGCCACCGTCGGCGCGCTGGAACAGGCCGACGTGGTCCTCAAACGCACCGGTGAAGGCGCCGCGCTTGTGGCCGAACAGCTCGGATTCGAGCAGGGTGTCAGGGATGGCGGCGCAGTTCTCCACCACGAAAGGGCCCCTCAGGCGCGGGCTCGCATAGTGGACGGCGCGCGCCAGCAGTTCTTTGCCGGTGCCCGACTCGCCCAGCACCAGCACCGGAATGTCGTAGCGCGCCACGCGTTCGGCCATGCGGCAGATGAGGTCCATCGGACTGCCCGGCGCACGCACGATGCGCTCGAACCCGAAGTGGCTCTTGGCCTGCGCCATCTGCGTGGCGGTGCGCTGGCGCAGCACGCGGGTGCTGGTGCGCAGCTCCAGGTCCAGCCACGCGGTCTGCCGCTGCAGCACCTGGGCTTCCACCGCGTTGCGCACCGAGTCGAGCAGATGGTCGGGCGACCAGGGCTTGAGGATGTACTGGTAGATGCCGGCTTCGTTGATGCCGGCGATGATGTCTTCGCTGTCGGTGTAGCCGGAGATGACGATGCGCACGATGTCGGGCCACTGCTCACGCACTTCTTTGAGGAAGTTCACGCCGGTCATGCCGGGCATGCGCTGGTCGCACAGGATCACGTTCACCGGCTGGCGCTGCAGCAGGCCTCGCGCCTCGTCGGCGCTGCTGGCGGTCAAGACGGTGAAGTCCTCGTCCAGCGTGCGGCGCAGCGCGTCCTGCGAACGTACCTCGTCATCGACCACCAGCACGGTGGGCTTCCGGTCGTGCACTCGGGGTGGGGTCACGGCGGCACTCAGCGGTGGGTGGCGAGGTGGCGCGGTGTCCACGCGTGCGGCAGCTTGTGCACAAAGTGATGCCGGGCTACGTGGTAGCTCGGGTCGAAGCCGTAGAAGTTGCGGTGCATGCGCGCCAGTTCCTGTTCGCGGTAGCGGACCAGTGGGCAGCACGCCTCGTCGGCGGCACGCTGGGCCTGCTTGGCCGCCACCTGTTTGGCATAATTGTAGGAGCCGGCCAGCGCCAGCGCACGTTCGATGACACGGCTTTCATAGCCCTCGCGTGGCTCCTCGTCGCAGGCGTCGATCAGACCGATGCGCAGCGCGTCGGCGGCGCGCAGCGGCAGGCGCCCGGCCATCAGCTCGCGCGCGCCGGTGTCGCCCAAACGGCGTGGCAGCAGGTAGGTCCAGTATTCCGAGCCGTAGAGGTTACCCATGTTTTTGTAGTGGGGGTTGAGCACCACGCCTTCGTGTGCCCAGACCTGGTCGGCTGCGAGCGCCAGGAAAACTCCGCCTGCCCCCGCATTGCCGCGCATCACGCTGACCGTGAGACGGTCGGTGGTCTCCAGCACCGCCAGCGCCGCGTCGTCCATGGCCTGGATGTTGCGCCAGGACGCGTCGGCAGGGCTGTCACCCGGTCGGTGCGCCGCAGCCTCGATGCTGTTGAGGTCGATGCCGTTGCTGAAGAAGTCCTCACCGCCCATGAGCAGCAGCACCTGTGTCGGCCGCTCGCGCACGGCCAGCAGGGCAGCGCGCAGGCGCTCGCAGCGCTCGGTGCTCATCGCGCCGTTGTAGAAGTCGAAGTATAGGCAGCCTACGCGCGCCCCCTCGGGCCCATGTTCTGTGTAGCGCAGTTCGGCCCACTCGTCGGCTGCGCGCATCAGGGGCACGGGCCGCTGGGGCAGCGCCGCCGCTTCGTTTACAAACACGTCGGCCACCACCTGCTTGATGTGCCCCTGGCCGGGCACGGTGCCCGGCGGGTCGGCCAGCCGTGCGTGGCCGATCCACACGCCGCCATCGACCGTCCGGCGCAGCAATGCGCCGTCGCGCGTCGCAAGCGGTTCCCCAGGCGCACGGTCCGCGAACTCGGTGAGGGCAGCGGCACTGGCCTCGTGGGGGTCGCTCAGGTAACAGGATCGACCCCAGAGCACGTCCAGTACGCCGGGCTGACCATCGGCACAGCGCAGCTTGGCAAGCACGGTGGCGGTGTCGTCGCGCGACCAGTCGATGGCGCGATCGGACTGCTTCATCAAGGGTTTCCATGTCGGTGTGGGCCTGGCCAGTGGCGGCGCCTCCCGGTGGCCCGCAGCAAAGCGCGCCACTGCTTCCAGCGTGGCCTGCAGCGCCGCCTGCGTCACCTCACGCCGGTACAAACTCCCCTTGCTGGCAGGGCGCATGTCGAACGACGCATGGGCCCAGACCGGACCGGCGTCGTACTCGCCGTCAGCCTGCAGCACGGTGACGCCCCAGCGCAGCAGGCGGTCGCGCACTGCCCAGTCCAGCGCGCTGGGGCCCTGGTCACCCGGCGGACCGGGGTGCACCACGAAACAGGGCACGCGTTGCCAGACCGAGGACGGGATGCGCCGTTTGAGGAAGGGAGCGAGCACCAAATCGGGCGCAAACTCCTGAACCGCCTCTTCGGTCACGCTGTCGGCAATGTCAAGTTCCACGCTGAGCGTGTGGCCACGCGCGCGCAGCTCGGCGAATAGACGCTGACTGAGGCTGTTGAAGCTGTGGCAGAGCAGCAGAATGCGCAAGGCCATGAATTGACGGTGTAGATCGCTCAGTGACGCACACGGGTGTCAACAAATCCTGGGCAACTGCTCCCCGCTGAGCCAGTCCACCACACGCCGACCACCAAAGCTCGTGGCCATCTGAACGAACTGGTGTGGGTCGGCGGTGACCTCGCCGATGCGCGCGGCGTCCTGCCCGAGCGGGTGGGTGCGCATGGCGGCCAGCACAGCCTCAGCCGCCTCGGATGCAACCACCGCGATCAGCTTGCCTTCGTTGGCGACGTAGAGCGGGTCCAGGCCCAGCAGCTCGCAGGCTGCCTTCACCTGGGGCTTGACGGGAATCGCGGCCTCCTGCAACAGCATGCCAACGCCGGACTGGCGCGCGATTTCGTTGAGCGTGGTGGCCAGACCTCCACGCGTGGGGTCGCGCAGGACGCGCACGGCGCCGGGTGCAGCCGCCAGTATCGCCGCCACCAGGGTGTGCAGCGGGGCCGTATCACTCTGAATGGTGGTTTCGAAAGCCAGTGACTCGCGCTGCGAGAGCACGGCCACGCCGTGGTCGCCGATGGTGCCAGACAGCAGGATCACGTCGCCCGGCTGCGCGTGGCGGCCGCTGATGCACACGCCCGATGGCAGCACGCCCACGCCGGTGGTGCTGATAAACACGCCGTCTCCCTTGCCCTGCTCCACCACCTTGGTGTCGCCGGTCACCACCGGCACGCCGGCCTCGCGCGCCGCAGTGGCCATGCTGCGGACGATACGTTGCAGGTCGGCTAGCGGGAAACCTTCTTCGATGATGAAGCTCGCGCTCAGGTACAGCGGCCGCGCACCCAACATGGCCACGTCATTGACTGTGCCGTGCACCGACAGGCAGCCGATGTCGCCGCCGGGGAAGAACAGCGGCGAGATCACATGGCCGTCGGTCGCCATCACCAGCCGCCCCTCGGCAGGGTCGAAGGCCGGCAACGCCAACACCGCACCGTCGTCACCCTGGCGCAGATACTCGTTGTCGAAGGCGGCGAGGAACAGTTCTTCGATCAGCTGCGCCGCCGCCTTGCCGCCCGCGCCGTGGCCCATGTCGATGTGGCCGTGCTTGATGTCCAGTGGGCGGATGTAGTTCTTCTTCACGGGCTTGGGGGCGAGCGCCTCTCCGGCGCCGGCCAGGTCGTGTTCGGTTCTCATGGGGTGACCTCCTCGGTGGCATCGGCGATGAGGATGTCGCGGAAGCGCCCGTAGGTGTAGTGCGCGGCGCAGGCGCCTTCGCTGGACACCATGCAGGAGCCCACTGGGTTCTCGGGGGTACAGACGGTGCCAAAGATCTTACAGTCGGCGGGCTTCTTCACGCCGCGCAGGATGGCACCGCACTCGCAAGCCTTGTTATCGGGCACGGAACGATAGGCCAAGTCGAAGCGACGCTCGGCATCGAACGCGGCGAAAGCCTCGCGGATTTTGAGAGCGCTGTAGGGCACCTCGCCCAGACCGCGCCACTCGAAGCTGGGGCGCAGCTCAAAGACCTCGGATACCAGAGCCTGGGCACGCAGATTGCCCTCGGACGTGACAGCGCGGGTAAACTCGTTTTCCACACGGGCGTCACCGCGGTTGACCTGACGCACCAGCATCAGGATGGCCTGCATCACGTCCAGCGGCTCGAAGCCGGCGATCACCACCGGCTTGTGGTACTCCTCGGCGAAGTATTCGTAGGGGGCAGAGCCGATCACGATGCTCACATGCGCCGGGCCGACGAAGCCGTCGATCGGCACGGTGCCAAACTGGCGCACCTCAGGCGATTCGAGAATGTGGGTGATGGCCGAGGGCGTGAGCACGTGGCAGCACAGCACACTGAAATTGGACAGGCCCTCGCGTTGCGCGTCAAGAATGGCCAGCGCCGTGGGCGGCGTGGTGGTTTCGAAACCAATGGCAAAAAACACCACCTCGCGCTGCGGATTCGCGCGGGCGATGGCCAGCGCGTCGGCGGCCGAATAGATCATGCGGATGTCGCCACCGCGTGCCTTGGCCTTGATAAGCGACAGCCCGTCACTGGCCGGCACGCGCATGGTGTCGCCGTAGGTGCAAACGATGGCATTGCGCTGCAGCGCCAGACGGATCGCCAGATCGATGCGGCCAATGGGTAGCACGCAGACCGGGCAGCCTGGTCCGTGAACCATGCGCACGTTGGACGGCAGCAGTTCGAGTACGCCGTAGCGACTGATGGCGTGCGTGTGGCCGCCGCAGAACTCCATGAAGCTGTAGGAGCGTTTCGGGTCGGCCTCGGCATGGATGCGTTCGCCGATCCGTTGAGCCAGCTCGCCATCGCGGAATTCATTAATGTATTTCATAGGGCCCTCACGCTACCCATTGCATGTGGTTAGCTGCTCCAAGACTGGGAAGAACCCTGGTCTTCGCCGGGTCCGTGGGCTGCCCCCGCGTGGAACGGCCCGGCGCTGGGGCTCTGCTCGGCTGTCTGCATCTCGGCAAACAGGGCCAGGGTCTTCTCGGCCTCTTCTGGGTCGATCAGGCCGATGGCGTGGCCCACGTGCACGATCACGTAATCGCCGACCTCGGCCTCGGGCACCAGGGCAATGGAGATGGCTTTGTGGATACCGCCGAGGTCGACCACCGCCTGGTCCTGGTCGCGTTTCGCGACGAGGCGCGCGGGAATGGCTAGGCACATGAAACGGTCTCCTCAACGGGGGGAATGGCTGTGGGTGTTTTGAGTTGCTGCGCGGCCACCCAGGCCTGGCCGATGGCCAGCCCCGCATCGCCACAGCCGGATGGACCGGGCAGGTAAACGGTGAGTCCCGCATCGACCAGGCGACGCACGGTGCGCTCGCGCAGGATGCGGTTGAAGAAGCAGCCCCCGCCGAGGGTGGCGGTGCGGGTGCCACGCGCGTGGGCGGCGGCGATCAATGCATCGGCCAGCGCGTCGGCCATGGCTAGGTGGAAGCCGGCCGCGGCGGCATCGGCATCGGGCGCGTCGAAGAGCTGCGCCAGCACGGGGCGCAGATCGATCACCCCATCGGCACCGATCACCGCACCGGGCAAGGGTGCGAGGGTGGGCTGGGCGGTCAAGGCGCGCGCGGCCGCCTGCTCCAGCGCGATCGCCGCCTGGGCCTCGTCGCGCTGGTGATGGCACAGACCGAGCGCGCCGGCGGCGGCGTCGAACCAGCGGCCGGCGCTGCTGGTCTTCGGACAGTTCAGGCCCTTGTCCAGCATCTGGTGCACACCGGCGGCCACCGCTTCGCCCACCGCCAGCCCGAAACGCGGCACGATCTCGTCGCCGCGCCCTATCGCGTGCAGCGCACTGGTCGCCATGCGCCAGGGTTCGCGGGCGGCCCGGTCACCGCCCGGCAGGGCCAGCGGCTGTAGGTGCCCCAGGCGCTGCCACTGCGCACCATCGAGCCAGAGCAGCTCGCCGCCCCAGGGCGTGCGGTCCGTTCCGAGGCCCACGCCATCGAGCGCGAGACCCACGACCGCTTCGGTGATGCCGTGCTCGGCGATCACCGCCGCCAGGTGCGCGTGGTGGTGCTGCACGCCAATAGCGGGTACACCCAGCGCATCGGCGGTGGCGATGGCCAGCTGCGTGCTGAAGAAATCGGGGTGCAGGTCGTGTGCGATGGCCTGCACCGGGGCACCAGCGTCCGCCGCCTGTCGCACCAGTGCCTGCACCGAAAGCTCCAGTGCTGCGCAGGCCGCCGGGTCGCTGAGATCACCGTGCACCGGCGACCAGTGCGCACGACCGCCCAGCACCAGGCACGCCGCGTTCTTGAGCCAGGCGCCGACGGCGAGTACGGTTGCGCTCATGGCGTCGCATCCTTCAGGCGGCCGAGCCGGTGGACAGCGCAGCTTTGGCCTTGGCCAGCTCGGCTTCGAGGTGCTTGACGCGCTCGCGCAGTGCGGTCTCCTCCGGTTCCCGCACGTCGTGATGATGGCGATGTGCGTCCATCGCGTGGTCCAGCCAGTGCAGCCAGGCGTCCATGCCTTCGCCGGTGGTGGCGGACAGCTGGATGATCTCAATGGTTGGGTTCACGCGCCGCGCGAGTTCGATGCAGCGCGCCACATCGAACTTCACGTGCGGCAGCAGGTCGGTCTTGTTGAGGATCATGAGCTGTGCGGCCGCGAACATGTCGGGGTATTTCAGCGGCTTGTCCTCGCCCTCGGTCACCGAGAGGATGGCCACCTTGGCCGCTTCGCCCAGGTCCCAAACGGCGGGGCAGACCAGGTTGCCGACGTTCTCGATGAACAGCAGGCTGCGGCCGTTACCTCGGTGGCGGTGATCGTGCCCATGCGCGTGATCACGATCATGCTCATGGTCGTGCAAATGCTCATGCGTGTGTAACTGCGCGAACGCCTCGGCCACCATGGACGCGTCCAGGTGACAGCCCTTGCCGGTGTTGACCTGGATCGCCGGCACACCGGTGGCGCGGATGCGGTCGGCGTCGAAGCTGGTCTGCTGGTCGCCCTCGATCACAGCCACGGGCAGGTCGGGCTGGCGTTGCCTGAGCGCCTGGATGGTGGCGCACAGCAGCGTGGTCTTGCCCGAACCCGGACTGGACACCAGGTTGAGCGCGGTCACGCCGTGCGCTTCGAAGTGCGCGCGGTTGAGTTGCGCCACGCGGTTGTTGGCGCCCAGGATGTCGGTCTCCAGCTTGATGGCGCGCGCCTGGCTCATGCCCGGCACCGACACGCGGGCCGCACCGGCCCCGAAGTGCAGGTCGCCATTGGCCGGGTTCACCGCGATCACGCCGGGCTCGCCGCCGGCCTGCTGCACATGCCCGGCATTGGCCGGGCTGCTGTCACGGCATCCGCAAACGACACACATGATCTGCCTCCTTCAACGTTGTTTCAATCATCACTCACGCGCATGTCAACGACGCGCAGTTCCATGCCGCCCGTGGGTTGCAACTGGTAGCCGCCGCACGCTGGACAGGCGTCGCCACGCTGGGCGATGGCCACCGTCTGGCCGCAGGGCAGGCACCAGGCCTGGCCAGGGGGTTCGTCAATCTCGATCCGTGCCCCCTCCAGCAGCGTGCCGGGCGCCAGGCTCTCCAGCGCAAAGCGCAGGGCGCGCACATCCACCCCGGCCAGCTGGCCGGCCTCCAGCCGCAGCTCAATCAGGCGTGCAAAACCCTCGCGCCGCGCGGTGTCCTCCACCAGCTGCAACACGCCGCCGGCCAGACTGGCTTCATGCATGTCAAACCTCCAGGCTCACATCCTGCACCATCGGCGCAGCGATTTCAAAAGGCACACATGGATCTATGGCTGCCATGAGCAGGCGCACGCGGGCGTGCAGGTCCGGCGCTGCCGCTGGCAAGGCAGCCAGCGCCTGGGCGACCACGCCTGCGCGGTGGAAGTTCCATTCGGTGGGTGCCAGCACCTGCGCAGCACGCAGTCGGCAGGGCTGACCGGCGGGGGTGTCCTCCAGGGTCACCTGGTGGATCAGCAGACCACGCGCCATCTCCACCCAGGCCAGTCCCTGGCGCGGGCCGGTGGCCAGCGCACCCCAGGCCAACCAGCCGGCGCCGCCTTCCCCGGGGGCATCGGGAAGGCTCAGTCGCACCAGTTCGGCCAGCCGACTGCCGAGCAGGGACCAGGCCGTCCAGGGCCGGTTGGGCGCAACGTCGTGCAGGCGGCTCCATACGCCGGTGCAGGCTGGCCGCCCTTCCCAGCGGGGCTGCAGCACATCGACAGCGCCCGTCGCCACCGCCGCGCCGAGCACCCGCAATGACGTCTCAGCGGCGTGCGGCCGCAGGGCCTGCTCGTGCGCCCCGGGCAGTGGCGTGTCGGCCTCGCGCGCCGAACGCAGCAGCGCCGGCAACCAGCCAGGGTGGCGCCGGCTCCAGTCGTCGAGCCAGTCGGCGCCGCGGGTCCGCCAGGCCCGCAACCAGGTGGCCGGACGCATCTGCAGCCACTCGTCCTGCAACCACTGGTGCAGCGCCGGCCAGGGGTTGGGCGACAGCGGGCTGGCGATCAGGGGGCAGCGGCGCAATCCATCGGCCGCCCGCGCGCTCACCTCGGCTACCTGGCCAGGCTCCGCGAGCAGGCGCGGCCAGTCCAGCGCGATGCGGCGCAGGTGATCCAGCGCGGTTTCGCGCTGTAGGGTGGCGGCCACCGGCGCCATGGCCGGGAACCGGCCAGGTTCGACCGCCTGGATCGCCAGCTGGCTGGCGGTGCGGTGGGCGTGGCCGCACAGGCTGAACAAACTGGCAAGCAGACCTGGCCAAGCCTCGGCCGGGTGCCCGGGCGCGAGCCGGGCGGCCCAGGCCTGGCGGCTGCTGTGCAGGCTGTGCGGCACCGGCACGCCGGGGCGCAGTTGCAGGGCACCCGCCAGATCGTTCATGCCGCGCCCCCGGCGCGCAGGCCGAGCAGAAAAGCACGCCGTGCCGGCACCGGTCTGGCCATCGTCGGCGCCGCGGCAGGCATCGGCGCGGGCCGCAGCTGCGCCAGCACGGCCTCGGCGGTTTCGCGGGCCTGATCTTGGTGCAGGAAGCCGCCCATGGGCGAGAACAGCGCGCACGCTTCATGGAAGCCCAGTGCGGGGTCGTGGGCGCCGATGAACTCAAAGTGCTCTTGGCCGAAAGGCAGGATGCGCTTGCGACCAACGCGTCCACCATGCGCCTCGACCGCCAGCGGCAGGCGAACCAGGCTCATGAACCAGGGGGTGATGAGCACACCCTCGGCCACCAACGCGTCTTCATCGGCCAGCCGGAAGCCAACCGCCTCCACGCGCAGCGCAGGGTTGAGCAGGGGAAGCCCCTGCATCCGTTCGGTCTCCACCCGGCGGTAGAAATCCATCAGTTGCTGCACGCGTTTGTCCAGCACACATCGCTGTACCGGCTCCGACGGGCTGCTGGTGGCGCCCCCTTGCAAGGGGAAAGACGCTGGACGGCGCATCGGGTCCATTTCAATCCAGCAACAGAAATTGCTCGGCCAGGCCATCGCAGTTGGGGCAGCGCCAATGTGGCGGCAGCTCGGCAAAGGGCGTGCCAGGCGGGATCTGCCATTGCGGGTCGCCCACGGCCGGGTCGTAGACCCACCAGCAGATCTTGCATTCCAGACGCGAGTCCGGCCGCAGCAGCTCGCGCTTGCCCAGGTAGGAGCCCTCGAAACCATCGAAACGGTCACCGGACGACATGTTCAGGCAGATTCGAGATAGGCCAGCACATCGCCTAGGCGGGTGTGCGAATCACGCAGGTCTTCGGGCGCAGCCACAGCCACTGCGGGCATGTCCACCACCTCGACGGTGTTGAGAATCACGCTGTCCATGGAGTTGTAGTACACGACGCGCCAGCAGTTGGGGTGCCGCGTGTTGGTAATACGGCAGTTGCCGTATCCGCGCGAGAGCATGAGCACGCGGCCGGTGCCCAGCTGGTGGTCGAGGAAGGCGATGTCCTCCGGCGTGACCGGCAGCAGGCTGAGGTTGATCACGTACGGCGGATGTCCCGGCTGCCAGCGCGCGGTCTGGTCGCGGATCTCCTCGACCAGCAGCGGCGCATTCTGCACGTTGGGTGGCAGGGGGCCACGCCAGGGCTGGTAGACACTCTCGGCATCTTCGGCGGCGGCGGCGCGCAGCAGCGCGGGGATGGGGCCGACCTCGACCACGTCGTCCACCCGAGCGCCGGCGTGAAAACTCATCACGCGCCAGACGCCGGCGAACACCGACTCCTGTATGCGCACTTCCAGCGGTGAGCCCTCCGTGCGCACCAGGGCGCTGGCCTCGCCTTCGCCGAGGAGTTGGTTGACCAGCTGCAGGTCGGTGGCCGGGAGGTCCAGCAGGCTGACCTGTCCGCCGGCCTCGCCTTGCGCGGCCCGGTCCAGCAGCGCCAGCACACAGCCCAGGGCGGCCCTCGCCTTGGGCCGGCTGACTAGGGCCTCCGGCTCGGGCAGCACGGGCGGCCGCCAGGTGTCCATGTCCTTGGGCATGACGAGGTAGTTAAGCGTCTCGTCTTCGGTCTGGGTACCGGGATCCAGGGCCACCACGGGAATCGGGAAAGCTTTCATGCGGGTTCCTTCGGGGTTGCGCGGCGGGCTCAGCGGCAGTGGCTGCCGCCAGCGGTGTGGCTGACGACCGGGATGCCGATGGTGGGCGGGCGCGAGGGCGGCGTGGCTAGCGCGGCAGCGACGCTGGCCAGGTACACATCCCAGTCTTGCATGCCGGCGATTGCCGTGACGTACTGCCCGTCGCGGAAGAACAGCAGCGAGGGCCAGCGCTGCGAGCCGTAGCGCTTGGCGACCGCGTCCTCACTGTCGCGCGGCACCACCGCCACGGCGAAACGCTGGGGGAAGGCCTTCATCAGTTCGGGCAGCACGGCCGCCACGTCCACGCCTTCCGGAAACCGCACCGGGTCGCCGGCCAGCAGCACGACGCGATCTCCGCCGCCGGTGGTCCAGTCGGACACGGTGTTTTCGTCGACCCAGGCGGCGCCGAAATCTCGGACCAGGCGTTGGATCAGCGGGGCGTGGGCTCCTGTCGCTTCGATCATGGTGTCTCCTGAAAATTCACTGGCCCGTCAAGACCCGAAGTTGATCGGCACTCATCCGCGACGGCAATGCGAAGTCGATGTCGACCGCAAGGTCTGCGCCCTGCATGACGCCGAGTACGAGGTCGAGCACGGCGTTCACCCCGGCCGCACGGTCCGCATCGATGCGCTCACGCGCGTCGTCGAGAAAGACCAGCAGCCAGTCGCCTGACACCACGTCACCGACCAGCGCGGTGTTGATGCGACGGCGCTCGCCGCGGCCTTCGCACAGCGCGAAGCGGCCGTCGGCTTCGATCACCTGCATGGGGATGCCGATACACATGGTTCAAGCACCTTTGAGCATGAAGCGCTCATCGCCAATGCGGCAGGCCTCTTCCGCCGACGGCCGTTGCGCTTCGTACGCGGTCAGCGCCAGTTCGTTCGGTGTCACGACCTCGCGGGCAGCCAACGGCGTGCGGCGCGCTACCGGTCGCGCGCCCCAGCGTTCGAGCTCGGCCACACCGAGGGCCAGCGCCTCTTCCATCGCGGCCTTCACCACTGGGCGCAGGCTGCCGCCATAGTCCTCCAGCTCCTGCGGCTGGCAGCCGATCAGCAGCACCTGCTGCGGGTATTTGCCTGTGAGTATGGCCAGCGACAGCACTTCCTGGAAGCCGGTCTGGTGCAGGCTCATTTTCTTGGCACCCATGTAGCGCGGCACCTCGTCGTCGCGCACAGTCTTGAGTGTTCCGGGTGCCAGGCCGTAATCGATCGCATCGAAGATCAGCAGCGCGTCGGCTTGCTGCACGTGCTGAATCAGGTACAGGCCCTGGGTGCCGCCGTCGATCAGTTGCACGTGGTCGGCAAACTCCCAACGCTGTTGCAGCGCCTCGATGCATCGCACACCAAAGCCTTCGTCGGCCCAGAGCAGGTTGCCGATGCCCAGCACCACGATGCGGGCCGGCAGGGTGTCACCACCGGGGTGACAGGTGGATTTGGTCGCAATGGCGCTCATGGCAGGCAGACCGGTGTGAAATCAGCGGGGGGAAGCGGAAGGGGCCGACGCCGAGGGCAACCGCTTCCAGGCGTGGAAGCTGTTCCAGGCCGCCTGCTGCGCGAGCCAGAACGATGCGTCGATACGAAACAAGCGCGCACAGCGGATGGCGGTGTCGGCCGATATGGCGCGCTGGCCGTGCACCAGTTCGTGCAGGCGTCGACGCGAGAGGCCTAGCAGTCGGGCAGCCTCGTTCTGATTGAGCGAGAGCGGCACCAGGCAGGTGCGCGCCAGCAGCCGCCCCGGGTGCAGCGGCGCGCGCACCGGCACGCCACGCGGTGGAATGACCCAGCTGCCAGCAGGCTGGTTCACGGCATCAGTCCTTGAACGTCCGATGGCCCGAGATCATCGTGGACACGATCGACTGCCGCCCCATGATGTCTTCGCGGATCGCGGCGTAGACGTGCAGCGTGATGAATATGATCATGGCCCACATGCCCAGGCGGTGCCAGGTATGCACATCCTGGCTCTGGCCGAACATCGGGATGACCCAACCGAACATCATGTCCTGCCACGAACCGGCCTGCGCGCCCTCGCTGTAGAGCGCAAAGCCGGTGACGATCATGAAGATCGACAGCATCAGGTAGCCGGCAAACATGGCGAGGCGCGCCAGCGGGTTGTGGCCCACATACTGGTTTGGCTTGGGGATGATGAACAGGTACCAGAGCAGCATCTTGAACACCTCGGTCCAATAGGCCTTGTGAAACAGCGGCACCCAGAACAGCTCGCGCGCATGGTGGTTGCCCACCAGCGCCCAGTAGGCGCGGCCCAACAGGCCGATGGCCATGATGTAGCCTGCCGTGAAGTGCACAAAGCGGATGTAGCCCATCAGGTAGTTCGCGCTGGCTTCGCCGGGCATGGTCGGCAGCGGTTTGCCGATGAAGTAGCCGGTGAGGCACAACACGGTGATGGTCACGACGTTGACCCAGTGCCAGACGCGCACCGGGGCTTCGTACACATAGACCGACTTGGTGCTCTGGCCGTGCGAGACGGCGCTTTCGTCGATGCCGGTGATATCGGCCAGGCGCTGCCGGACCAGTTCTTCTGCAGACAGGGTGGACATGGTGTGCTCCCGTGCGAGGGGCGGGCCGTCAGGCGGCCAGCTGGCTGAACAGGTAGACGCCGGCGGCGCTCAGGGCCGTGCCCAGACCGCCCAGGGCCACACCGCTGCGTTGCCCCAGCCAGCGCTTGATTGCCAGACCGATGCCGACCCCACCGATGTGCAGCGCGGCGGTGGTCAGCAGGAAGCCGACGGCATACCCGGCGAACCCGGTCTCGGGTGTTTCCGAACCGTGGGCCAGACCGTGCAGTGACGAGGCGGCGGCGATCAGGCCCAAGCCGATGGCCGCCGGCGCCGGACGGGTGGCCACGATCAGCATCAGCCCGAACAGCACCACCGACAGCGAGATGGCGTGCTCCAGGTAGGGCACGGTGACACCGGCTGCGCCGAGTGCGGCGCTGATCACCAGCGCCAGCATGAAGGTCGCCGGGCCCTGCCAGGCCTTGCCCTGTGGCAGCGCGCTGACCGACCAGACGCCCACGGCCACCATGGCCAGTAGGTGATCCGCACCGAAGGGGTGGACCAGGCCTTCCATGAAGCTGCTGGTGCCGTGACCGGTGTGCGCCTGGGCGGCGCCGGCCAGACCGGCCAGCAGCGCGGCTGCGGCCGCGCGACGGATGGTTTGGAATTGCATGTGTATCTCCTCGTTGTCGGGTGTGTTCAGCGGACCGTCACGCGGGCCATTTCCTGGCCGTCCGGGCTCATCACGTGGGTGGAGCAGGCCAGGCAGGGGTCGAAACTGTGCAGCGTGCGCAGGATCTCCAGTGGCTGCTCGGGGTTGACCATGGGCGTGTTCATCAGCGCGGCCTCGAAGGCGCCGATCTGGCCCTTGGCGTCGCGCGGTGAGCCGTTCCAGGTGGTGGGCACCACGCACTGGTAGTTCTCGATCTTGCCGTTTTTGATCTTGATCCAGTGGCCCAGCATGCCGCGCGGCGCGGCCACCGTGCCCACGCCCTTGGCCTCTTTCGGCCAGGTGGCCGGGTCCCACTTTTCGACGTTGGCGGTCGACGTGTCGCCGGCCTTGATGTTGCCCACCAACTGGCGGAAGTCGTCCATCATCATCTCGGCGGCGTACTGGCTTTCCAGCGCACGCGCCAGGGTGCGGCCGATGGTGGTGGGCAGCAGTTGCTTGGCAGTGAACTGCGTCTCCGGTAGGCCCAGGGCCTTGGGGATCGCGCTGTTGATGGCCACGGCCGCACCGTCGACCTGTTCCTTGACGCGCTGGCACCACTTGTGGCCCTTCATCGCATGGGCGTAACCCAGGATGTAGCGCGAGAGCGGGCCGACCTCGACCGCGTGGCCGCGCCAGCGCGGCGACTTGATCCAGCTGTACTTGGCGCTTTCGTCCAGGTTCTCGATCTTCGTGCGCGTGCCCTTGAAGTTCGGCCCCTCGGGCTTGTAGTTGGGCTCAGTCACGCCGTCCCAGGGGTGCAGGCCCTTGGTCTCGTCACCGTACTGGTACCAGCTGTGGGTCACGAACTCCTGCACCTGCTCGGGGTCGCGCGGGTCGATCTCGTGGATCTTGCTCCAGTCGCCGTTCAGGATCACACCGCCGGGCAGCTGGTGCGTGCTGTGGTCGTAGGGCACCTTCTCGTAGGTGCCGTAGTCGGCCACGTTGGTGGCGGACAGGCCGCCACCGTAGAGCCAGCCCGCCTGCTTGTAGAGGGTGCCGATGGCCAGCACATCCGGGATATAGACGTTGTTGTTGAACTCGATCATCTCCTTGATGCGGGCCTCGACGAAGTTCAGGCGCTCCATGTTGATGGGCGCGCCGGCCGCGCCGTTGCCGTCGAGGTTGATCGCGCAGGGCACGCCGCCGACCATGTAGTTCGGGTGCGGGTTCTTGCCACCGAAGATGGTGTGCACCTTCACCCATTCCTTCTGCAGGTCCAGGGCTTCGAGGTAGTGGGTCACGGCCATCAGGTTGGCTTCGGCCGGCAGCACATAGGCCTTGGAGCCCCAGTAGCCGTTGAAAAACGGACCCAGCTGGCCGCTTTCGACAAACTTCTTGAGGCGGTTCTGCACGTCGCGGAAGTAGCCGGGCGAGCTCAGCGGGTGCGCGGGCGACACCAGATGCTGCAGCTCGCTGGTCTTCTTCGGATCGGCCTTGAGCGCCGAGACCACGTCTACCCAGTCGAGCGCGTGCAGGTGGTAGAAGTGCACCGCGTGGTCGTGGACCTGCAGGGTCTTGGCCATCATCTCGCGGATGAGGTGGGCGTTCAGCGGGATGCGGATGCCCAGCGCGTCTTCCACCGCGCGCACCGAGGCGAGCGCGTGGCAGCCGGTGCAGACGCCGCAGATGCGCTCCACGAAGGCCCAGGCGTCGCGCGGGTCGCGGCCTTTGAGGATCACCTCCAGACCGCGCCACATGGTGCCGCTGGACACCGCGTTGCGGATGACGTTGTTGCTGTCGAGGTTGACCTCGCAGCGCATGTGGCCCTCGATGCGGGTCACGGGGTCGACGACGATGCGCCGGCCGGTGTTGTCGAGCTTGAAGCCCTGTGTTTCGTACGCACCCATGGTCGTGTCCTTTTGCTGCTTCAGGCGTTGGTCTTGGCTTTGGAGGTGTCGCGCGAGCGCTTGGCCACCGAGATCGCGGCGTGCGCCGCCACTGCGGCACCGACGACCGCGGCCGCCGTGCCGCCGATCCGGTCGGCGTTGGCCTCGATGCCAAAGGCGTGGATGTCGGTCAGGCGGTCGTAGAACGAGCCCTTGTCCCAGAAGCCGTCCTCGGAGCAGCCGATGCAGCCGTGGCCGGCCTTGATGGGGAAGCTCGTGCCCTCGTTCCACTGCACCGTGGAGCAAGCGTTGTAGGTGGTCGGCCCCTTGCAGCCAACCTTGTAGAGGCAGTAGCCCTTGCGCGCGGACTCGTCGTCCCAGGCCTCAACGAACTGGCCGGCGTCGAAGTGCGGGCGGCGGTAGCACTTGTCGTGGATGCGCTGGCTGTAGAACATCTTCGGGCGACCCTGGCGGTCCAGCTCGGGGATGCGGTCAAAGGTCAGCATGTAGGTGATCACGCCCGTCATCACCTCGGGGATGGGCGGGCAGCCCGGCACCTTGATAATGGGCTTGTCGGTGATGACCTTGTGGATCGGCGTGGCCTGGGTCGGGTTGGGCTTGGCGGCCTGCACGCAACCCCAGCTGGCGCACGAACCCCAGGCGATGATGGCCTTGGCATCCTTGGCCACCTTCTGCAGCTTCTCGATAAAGGGCTTGCCCGACTGGATGCAGAACATGCCATCCTCATTGAGCGGCGGGTTGCCCTCCACCGCGAGGATGTAGTTGCCCTTGTACTTGGTCATGACCTCTTGGAGGATGGCCTCGGCCTGGTGGCCAGCGGCAGCCATCAGGGTGTCGTCGTAGTCCAGGCTGATCATGGACAACACCACGTCCTTGGCCAGGGGGTGGGCCGAGCGGATGAAGGCCTCGGTGCAGCAGGTGCATTCGAGGCCGTGCAGCCACAGCACCGGGGTGCGCGGCTTGTTTTCCATGGCGTGGGCGATCTGCGGCACAAAACTCGGCGCCAGCCCCAGCGAGGTGGCGGTGAGCGAGCAGTACTTCATGAAGCTGCGGCGCGAGATGCCCTTGCGGCGCATGACCTCGTAGAAGGTTTCCATCGTGGCTTGTCTCCGTGGCGTGGTGTTGGGTGGAGTCCGGCCTCGTCCGTGGCGGCAACGGCATGGGCAGGCGTGTGTCCTTTTGCAAACCACGGGCCACATGCTCAAGCACAAGGGAAAACACCGACAACATCACACAAGGCATTGATGTTTCAGAACATATTTTGAGGTCGCAGCAGGAATGGCTCCTGCTCAAGGTCCACAAATGTCTGGAAATCTTCCGTTTTCATCATCAAACCGGAAGAGCAATGACCACTACCATCGAGACACTTGCTCCGGCAACAGGCAAAAATAGCCGACCCTTTGGTCGGCTGCTTCACGGGGCGTCTGTGCTGGACGCTATGGTGTTGGAGGTGTTTTGGTCAGGACTGGGTCGTCCCCTCGGCCCCCGCGGTCGTCGGCGCCAGGCGCCGTTAGGGAAACACTGATTTATTCCCCTCCCGCCCCCTGCGCGGGAAGCCTGAGCGCCGCAGGATGTGGAACAATCCCTGGTACGGCTTGGGGGCAGTAGCAGCGATGATGCAGACCAGCTTTTCCGACTACGAGTATGCCAACAAGAAGCGCCAAACCCGACGCGAGCGTCTGCTGGCGCAAATCGAGGCGATCCTGCCGTGGCAGGAGCTGCTCGCCGCCATCGAGCCACACTATCCAAAAGGCGGCGGCAGAGGCCGCCCACCGATAGGGCTGGAGCGCATGCTGCGCATGTACATCGCGCAAAACTGCTTTGGGCTGTCGGACGAAGCCATGGAAGACGCCATCTACGACAGCCAGGCGATACGGCGCTTTGTGGGCATCGACCTTGGGCGCGAGGCCGCACCGGACGCCACCACGCTGTTGAAATTTCGCCGCGTGCTCCAAGAGCGGCACCTGACCGAAGCCATCTTTGCCACCATCAACGCGCACCTTG
>NZ_VJOL01000080.1 GCF_007556705.1 Tepidimonas thermarum
CCCCACGCCTGTTGCACCCCGGGGGGCAGGTGCGCCTGGGCCTCGATGGCCGCGCGCAGCCGTGCCGGGGTCAGCGGGGGCGGGCACGGCACGCCCCCACCACGGAGCCTCCCGCACGATGAGCATCCGCAACCTCGACTACCTGTTCGCGCCCCGCAGCATCGCGGTCTTGGGCGCCTCCGACCGCCCCGACAGCGTGGGCGGCACGGTCTGGCGCAACCTCGCGCGCGGCTTTCACGGCGAGCTCTTCGCCGTCAACCCGCGCCAGCCCGACCTGGGCGTGCCGGTGGCGCGGGATCTGGACGACTTGCCCCACGCCCCCGACTTGGCGGTCATCTGCACGCCACCGGCCACCGTGCCCGAGCTCATCGCCCGCCTGGGCGAGCGGGGCACGCGGGCTGCGGTCGTGGTCACCGCGGGCATGGACGCACGGCAAAAACAGGCCATGCTCAGCGCCGCGCGCCGCCACACGCTGCGCATCCTCGGGCCCAATTGCATTGGCATGCTGGTGCCGCACCTGGGGCTCAACGCCAGCTTTGCCCATGCCGACGCACAGCCGGGCCACATCGCGTTCCTGTCGCAATCCGGTGCGCTGGTCACGGCGGTGCTGGACTGGGCCAACGACCGCGGTATCGGGTTTTCGCATTTCGTCTCGCTGGGCGAGCACGCCGACGTGGACTTTGGCGACTTGCTCGACTACCTGGGCAGCGACGCGCGCACGCGCGCCATCCTGATGTACGTCGAGTCCGTGACGGCGCCGCGCAAATTCATGTCCGCCGCGCGTGCCGCGGCGCGCAACAAGCCGGTCATCCTGGTCAAATCCGGGCGCTCGGCACAGGGCAGCCGTGCCGCGGCCTCGCACACCGGGGCGCTGGCCGGGTCCGACGAGGTGTTCGATGCCGCCATCTCGCGCGCCGGCATGCTGCGCGTCAACACGCTGCACCAGCTGTTTTTGGCGGTGGAGCTGCTGGCGCGCTTTCGCGACAACCGCAGCGAGCGGCTGCTGGTGCTGACCAACGGCGGCGGCGCGGGCGTGATGGCGGCCGACGCCGCCGCCCACATGGGGGTGGAGCTGGCCACGCTGGCGCCCGATACCGTGCAACGGCTCGACGCGGTGCTGCCCGGCAACTGGTCGCGCGCCAACCCGGTGGACATCATCGGTGATGCCCCGGCCCAGCGCTACGTCGATGCGCTGCGCATCCTGCGCGAGGACCGCGACAGCGCCATCCTGTTCATCCAGGCCCCCACGGCCATCGTGCCCAGCGCGGCCATCGCCGAGGCGCTGCTGCCCCTGGCCAGCGAACGCCCGCCGCGCGTGCTGGGCTGCTGGCTCGGCCACAGCGCGGTGGCCGAGGCGCGCGCGCGCTTTCGCGCCGCGGGCATCCCCGACTACCCCACGCCCGAAGAGGCGGTGCGCGCGTTTTCCTTTCTGCGCCAGTACCACCGCCACCAGGCCGAGCTGATGGAGACCCCACCGGCGCTGCCCGCGGGCCTCGCGCCGGACCTGCCTGGCATCCGCCAGCTCGTCGAGCAGGCGCTGGCCGCCGGGCGCGAGTGGCTGACCGAGCCCGAGGCCAAGGCGCTGCTGCGGTTGGCGGGGGTGCCCGTGACCCCGCTGCACAGCGTCGCCGCCGACCCCCAGGCCGCCGTCGCCGCGGCCGAGGCGCTGGGCTACCCGGTGGTGCTCAAGATCCTGTCCCACGACATCACGCACAAATCCGACGTGGGCGGGGTACGACTCAACCTGCACGATGCGCAAGAGGTGCTCGAGGCGGCCCGCGCCATGCTCGAGCGGGTGGCGCAACGCCGGCCCGATGCGCGCATCGAGGGCTTTACCGTGCAGCCCATGGTGCAACGCCGCCACGCGCATGAGCTCATCGTTGGCGCCAGCATCGACCCGCTCTTTGGCCCGGTGATCCTGTTTGGCCAGGGTGGCACAGCGGTCGAAGTCCTGGCCGACCGTGCGTTGGCGCTGCCCCCGCTCAACGTCGCGCTGGCCGAGTCGCTGATCGAGCGCACCCGGGTGGCCCGGCTGCTGCGCGGCTACCGCGACGTGCCACCCGCCCACCGGCCCTCCATCCACACCGCGCTGCTGGCCGTCTCGCAGCTGCTGGCCGACGTGCCGGAAATCGCCGAAATCGACATCAACCCGCTCATCGTCGATGCCGAGGGCGCGGTCGCCCTCGACGCACGGGTGCGCGTCAGCCGCGATCGCCCCGGGGGTGCGGCCCACTTTGCCATCCGCCCCTACCCGCAGGAGCTGGTCGAGACCCTCGACTGGCACGGCGAGACGCTGACCGTGCGCCCGATCCGACCCGAAGACGAAGCCCAGCACCTGGCCTTCCTGGAAAAAGTGGACCCGGAGGACATCCGCCTGCGCATCTTCTACAGCCGGCGCAGCATCGAGCACAGCGAACTGGCGCGCCTGACCCAGATCGACTACGACCGCGAGATGGCCTTCATCGCCACGCGCACCGGCCCCGACGGCCGCCCAGAGACGATCGGCGTGGTGCGCGGCATCTGCGACCCCGACAACGACACGGCCGAATACGGCATCCTGGTGCGCTCGGACGTCAAGGGCCGCGGCCTGGGCCGGCTGCTGATGGAGCGGCTGATCCGCTACCTGCGCGGCCACGGCACGCGCCGCATCGTCGGCACCGTGCTGCGCGAAAACAAGGGCATGCTGGCCCTGGTGGAAAAGCTCGGCTTTGCGATCCGGCCGCACCCGGAAGATCCGGAGCTGCGCTGGGTGGAGCTGCCCCTGCAAACCGGCCACTGACGCCGCGCCGGCGGCGATCGTGGCCGCGACGACGACCGTTCGTCGTTTTTTTGCTGCGCCGCAACAAAAAGGGCTTGCATTTCGACACCGCTGCCCTATACTGAAGCCATGTTGCAGCGCAGCATGAACACCCGGTGATCGAGGCCGGATGCGGAAATCCCGCAGGCAGGTTGCGCGCCATGGCCCATTGCCCATCCACCCGCTCACAAGGAGTCCCACCATGATGACCATCGAACAAATCGTCGCCCTGCACAAGAAGAACGCCGCCACCGCGTTCGACCTGGGCGAAAAAGCGCTGGCCGGCGTCGAAAAGCTGACCGAGCTGAA
Source organism: Tepidimonas thermarum (assembly GCF_007556705.1). Lineage (GTDB taxonomy): Bacteria > Pseudomonadota > Gammaproteobacteria > Burkholderiales > Burkholderiaceae_C > Tepidimonas > Tepidimonas thermarum. The sequence goes on from NZ_VJOL01000080.1 coordinate 3,107, forward strand.
CCTGCAAACCGCCAAGACGCTGATGGCCGAAACGGCCGAGCACACCCAGGCCTTCCTGGGCGTGAAGGACATGCAGGATCTGGTCGCCCTGCAAAACGCCATGCTGCAGCCCGTCGGCGAAAAGGTCGCGGCCTACAACCGCCATGTGTACGACATCGCCTCCAGCCTGAGCGCCGAGTTCGCCAAGGTCGCCGAGGCCCAGGCCGCCGAAGCGCAAAAGCAGTTCGTCAGCGCGCTGGACAGCGCCGTCAAGAACGCGCCCCAGGGCAGCGAGCCGGCCGTGGCCGCCGTCAAGAACGCCGTGTCCACCGCCGCCGCGGCGATGGAGTCGGTGCAAAAGGCCGTCAAGCAAGCCACCGAACTGGCCGAAGCCAACCTGAAGGCCGTGGCCACGACCGCGGTCAACGCCACCAAGTCGCCGCGCGCGGCCAAGGCCTGAAACAAACCACGGGCCCTCGCGGCGTACCGCGCCGTTCTGAGCCGCCAAAACCATCAAGCCGCCAGGGGCATTCCCTCGGCGGCTTGTCTTTTTTATCCGACACCAAAACCATCGCGCCCCCACAGGGGTTGCCAGGAGCGCATCAGTATTTATTGATAAAAATAATAACCAATGCGGTTATTGATTAAATAACTATTGACATCCCCCCCCAGCGAGAAAATCAAGCGAGCCTTTTGCCTCGCTGCCGAGCCATGCGTGTCAATCTGCCCGTCACCCAGCACAACTATCCCTTTCCCAAGGGCTATACCCTGGTCTCGACCACGGACCTCGAAAGCCGCATCACCTACTGCAACCCCATGTTCGTGGAGGTCAGCGGCTTTTCTCGGGAAGAGCTTCTGGGCCAGCCGCACAACATCGTGCGCCACCCGGACATGCCGGCGGAGGTCTTCCGCGACATGTGGGACACGCTCAAGGCGGGTAAGCCATGGACCGGGGCCGTCAAAAACCGACGCAAAAACGGTGACCACTACTGGGTGCTGGCCAACGCGACGCCGCTGCTGTACGACGGCAAGACCATAGGCTACCTGTCGGTGCGTACCGAAGCGAGCCCCGAACAGATCGCCGCGGCCGAGGCCCTGTACGCGCGCATGCGGCGCGAGGCCGAAACCGGCCGCCCCACCGTGGGACTGCGCGAAGGCCACCCGGTGGCGCTGGGCTGGCGCGGCGCCCTGACGCGGCTGCGCCCCACCACATCGGGGTGGATCCTGCTGGCCTTGCTGACGATGCTGGCCGTGGCCTCCGGCCTGGGGCACGGGGCGAAGTCGCTGCTGGGCGACAACACCGCTGCCATTGCAGCCGAACTGACCATCGAGGCCGTGCTCGCCCTGGCGCTGTGGCGTTGGCTGCACCGCCGCACCTTGGCCCCGGTACAGCGGGCGCAAAACCTGGCGACCCGCATCGCCGGGGGCGACCTCAACCTGGCGCAAGAGCGCATCGACGCACCGGCCCCCTTCGGCGCGCTGCTGCGTGCGCTGCGGCAAGCGGGTCTCAACGTCTTTGGGGTGGTGCGCGACATCCGCGACGAGGCCACACAGCTCGACGTCGCAGCGCAGGAGATCGCTGCGGCCAACCAGGATTTGTCCAACCGTGGTGAGTCACAGGCCAGCGCCTTGGAGCAGTCCGCCGCGAGCTTGACACAGCTGGTCGAGACGGTGCGCGCCACCACCGCGTCGGCCCAGCGGGCGGCCCAGCGGGTACAGACCGCCAGCGACGCCGCGCATGGCGCAGCTCAGCAGGCCGAGGCGCTGCGCAGCGCGATGGACCATACCCGCGCCACGGCAGAGCGCATCGCCCAGATCACCCACATCATCGAGAACATCGCCTTCCAGACCAACATCCTCGCACTCAACGCCGCTGTGGAAGCGGCCCGTGCTGGCGAAGCCGGGCGCGGTTTTGCCGTGGTGGCTGGGGAGGTGCGCGCCCTGGCACAGCGCAGCGGCCAAGCCGCCAAAGACATCAAGGCGTTGATCGATGAGACGGTACAGGCCGTGGACAGCGGCGCCGAGCAGTCCCAGCGCACGCAGGCCAGCATGACCGCTCTGCGACACGATGTGGACGATGCGCGAACCCTGGTGCAAGAGATTGCCGACGCCAGCGAGCAGCAACTGGCCGCCCTCAGCCAACTGCAGCAGGCCGTGCAACAGCTCGACGACATCACGCAACGCAACGCCGCCATGGTCGAGGAGGTGGCGGCATCCGCCGCCGCACTGCGCGCACAAAGCCAACAACTGCAACAGGGAGTGGGGCTGTTCCGCGTCGACAACCGCTGAACACGCCCCAGCACACGATGCGATCAGAATTTTTTCAGGCGCTGCTGCGCTCTTTGCAAGACGGTGTTGTCGTCATCGACGAGCGCGGCACCATCGAGCTGATCAACCCAGGCCTCGAACGATTGCTGGGATATACCGAGGCCGAACTGAAGGGTCGCAACGTCAGCCTATTGATGCCGCTCCATCACGGTGCTCGACACAACGATTGTATTCAGCACTACCTGACAACAGGTGAAGCTCGCATCATCGGCAAAGACATCCCCATACAGGCCCTGCACAAAGACAGCTCATTGGTGGATGCGATGCTATCGGTCACCGAGGTCTCGCAGGGCGGACACCGGTATTTCGTGGGTCGGCTGCGGGATCTTCGGCCGCAGTTGCGGCAAGAGCGGGAATTGCAACATCTGGCCAACCACGACCCCATCACCGGCTTGCGCAATGGAGCTGCCTTGCGCAGGACACTGTCGGAAACCAGCGACGGTCAGGCTACACACCTGGGAGCGCTGGCAATCATAGACATTGAGCGATTCCGCATCATCAACGACACCGCTGGTCACCGTGTCGGTGACTGGCTGTTGCAACAGATTGCCCAACGCTTGGTCATCCACGCCCCGGTGAATGCCGGGGTTTTTCGTTGGACCGGCGACGAGTTCGTTCTATTGCTGCCATCCGCGCCATTGCTAGGGAACCACTGAACAAAAAAGCTCGTACACCGCACACTCGCTCACGCTCGCTGTGAGGTCAGCGCAAATCACCCCAAGGCAGCCTCTGAGGCGCCCAAAGTGCCCTCGCGGCGGTGCAAAACCCGCCC
>NZ_VJOL01000081.1 GCF_007556705.1 Tepidimonas thermarum
GTTTCCGCAATGCTCGCCGAACTCGACGACGAGTGGCTGACCGGCAAGGTCTATCTCAACTTCAACCTGTAACCCGGTTGTCATGACCACCCAACCGGAAATTTACAGAAAAGAGGTTGCACAATCCTTTTTCTCCGCCTCGTCCTGCAACTCGCCCAGGTCCACGGCGCCCTTGGCCACACTGCGCAGCGGCACGCCGTCGAACTCGTGCAGGAACGACATCGCCCACTCGTCCACGCGGTCGGTCATGAGCAGGACCTCGATCCCCTTTTGCCGAAACACCTCCAACTGCGGGCTGTTTTTGGCCGCCGCCAGCGTGTCGGCCGTCAGGTAGTAAATCGCCTTTTGGCCGTCCTTCATGCGCGCCTTGTAGTCGGCCAGGCTGACGCTGGGCGTGTCGCTGCGCGTGCTGGCAAAACGCAGCAGCCGCGCGATGCGTTCGCGGTTGGCCATGTCTTCGCCCAGGCCCTCTTTGAGCACGGCGCCGAACTCGGCCCAAAAGCGCGTGTAGCGGCCCGCCTCTTCCTGCGCCCGCGCCTTGTCGTCGTCGGACAGCGCCTCCCACGCCTCGCCCTCGGGCAGGCGGTCTTTAGCGGCCAGGTCCTCCAGCATCGACAGCACGCGGCGCGTGTTGCCGTCGCGGATGGCTTTGACGTCGCGGCTTTCCTGCAGCAACTCGCGGCTGACGTTGAGCGGCAGGTCGGCCGAGTCGATCACGCCCTTGACCCAGCGCAGGTAGGCGGGCATGAGCGATTCGGCGTCGTCCATGATGAAGACGCGCTTGACATAGAGCTTGACGCCGCCGCGCTTGTCGCGGTTCCACAGGTCAAACGGCGCCTTGGCGGGGATGTAGAGCAGCTGCGTGTACTCGGTGCTGCCCTCCACCCGGTTGTGGCTCCAGGCCAGCGGGGCCTCGCTGTCGTAGCTGAGGTTTTTGTAAAACTCGATGTACTGCTCGGCGCTGATGTCCTTCTTGGGCCGCGTCCACAGGGCGCTGGCGGCGTTGACCTGCTCCCACTCGTCCCGGAGCACGTACTCGCCCTTGTCCTTGTCCCACGCCTCTTGGGGCATGAGGATGGGCAGGCTGATGTGGTCGGAGTACTTGCCGATGATGGACTTGAGCTTCCAGCGGTTGAGGTATTCGCTGGCGTCGTCGCGCAGGTGCAGGATGACGCTGGTGCCGCGCGCCGCGCGGGTGATCGTCTCGGTGTCGAAGGCACCGCTGCCGTCGCTGCTCCAGCGCACGCCCTGCTCGGGCGGCAGGCCGGCGCGGCGGCTCTCGACGGTGATGCGCTCGGCCACGATGAAGCCCGAGTAAAAGCCCACGCCAAACTGGCCGATGAGCTGCGCGTCTTGCTTTTGGTCGCCGCTGAGGCGCTGCAAAAAGTCGCGCGTGCCGCTCTTGGCGATCGTGCCCAGGTGCTCGATCGCCTCGGCCTCGCTCATGCCGATGCCGTTGTCGGTGATGGTGATGGTCTTGGCCGCCTTGTCGAAGGTGACGCGGATCTCCAGGTTGGGCGCATCCTCGTAGAGCGAGGGGTCGGCCAGCGCCTCGAAGCGCAGCTTGTCGCAGGCGTCGGAGGCGTTGGAGATCAGCTCGCGCAAAAAGATGTCCGGGTTGGAATACAGCGAGTGCGTGACCAGGTGCAACAGCCGGGCCACTTCGGCCTGAAACGCATGGGTGTGCTTGCTCATGGGGCAGAAAGAAAAAACAACAACCGATTCACCACGTCCGGGCGCATGGCGTGGCGCCTGTGGCCACGCAGCGCGCAGCAGTTGGGGGCGGGGCGGCGGATTTCAAGGCGGCGGGTGCTCCCGCCCGTGTCAAAGGCGCCCGTTCAAAAGCGCTCGTGCTCGCCCAGGTAGCGCCACTGGCCGGGCGGCAATGCGCCCAACGCCACGCGGCCAATGCGCACGCGCTTGAGGCCCACCACGTGCAAGCCCACGCACTCGCACATGCGGCGGATTTGCCGCTTGCGCCCCTCGCGCAGGACGAAGCGCAGCTGCTCCGGATTGACCCATTCCACCTGCGCCGGCCGCAGCGGCACACCATCGAGCACCAGCCCGTGGCGCAGCCGGGCCAGGCGGTCGGCAGGCAAGACGCTCTGCACGTCGCGCGCCACCACGCCGGGACCACGGGGCCCATGCGGCGCCCACTGCACGCGCACCAAGTACTCCTTGTCCACGCTCGTGTGCTCGCCCACGATGGCCTTGGCCACGCGCCCGTCCTGCGTGAGCACGAGCAAGCCGGTGGAGTCGATGTCGAGCCGCCCCGCCGGGGCCAGCCCACGGGCATGCGCCGGCTCGAAGCGGCGCGGCGAGCGGTCCTCGCGCCAGCGCGTCTGCGGCCGGATCAGCGTGGCCGCGCTGGGGTGGCCATCTTCGGGCTGGCCACTGACATAGCCCACCGGCTTGTGCAGCAGGATGGTGACCTGCTGGCGCTGCTGGGCGCGCGCCGGGGCCGCGACCTCGACGCGGTCGGCCGCCGCCACGAGCTGCCCGAGCACGGCCGGCTGTCCGTTGACACGCACCCAGCCACGCGCAATCCAGTCGTCGGCCTCGCGGCGCGAGCACAACCCCAACTCGGCCAATCGCTTGTTCAAACGGATGGTCATGGCGCAACTGTAGCGCCTGGCCCGTGGGCGCCGCCGCCGCCCCCTCACAGGCCGTGGCGGCCGGCGCTGCGCAGCGTGTCCAGATCGATCACCCGCAAGCCGCCGTACTCCACGCGGATCGCGCCCGCGCGCTCCCAGCGCGCCAGCGCCTGGTTGACGCGCTGGCGCGACAAGCCGACCAGGTAGGCCAGCTCCTGTTGGGTGATGCGCAACACCTCCCCCACCCCGGGGAACAAGCCCGGATGGAACAAATTGGCCAGGCTGCGCGCCACGCGCACGTCGGGGTCGGAAATGCGGTCGATCTCGCGCGCGGCGATGAACTGCCCCAGCCGCTCGTTGAGCTGGTTCATCACGAAGCGGTTGAACCCGATCGAATGGTCCAGCAGCCAGTGAAAGGTCTCCACCGGCAGCCCGGCCACCAGGCTGCGGCGCAGGGCCTGGATGTTGTAGCGGTAGGTTTCGCGCTTGAGCGCGGTGCCCTCGCCAAACCAGCCGCCGGGCGCCACCCCGGTAAACGTCATGATCGGCCCCTGGCTGTCATCGTTGCTCATCTTGAGCAGCCCATCGATGAGCCCAAACCAATACGTCACCGGGCGGCCCACGCGGCAGATGTAGTCGCCCGGCTCGGCCTCGCTGACCACCAGGGCCGCGGCGGCCCGCTCGCGGGCCGAGGACTCCAGCCGGGCCATCCATGGGATGCTGTCGAGTTCGGCGGTGCTCAAGGCGCGTGCGCGCTGTCGCAATCGGTTGGCTTGGCTCACGGGGTCCCTCTCACTCCCTGCCGGGGCGCCTCCATTCTTGGCATCGCCGCCGCACACCCGCACACCCCCCTAGGGAAAGTCCTAGGCAGGGCAAGCCCTAAATTGTCAACCGACGGACAACATAGCGTCAAATGCTGACCTACAGTGTGTTCAACGATGCGGCAAGCCGGTGACCACGCGGCCGCCGCGGCAGAGGAGATTCCATGCGCACGACGTTCCCCCGCCTGCTCATCCAGCACGCCAGCGCGCGCCCCGACGCCCCCGCCATGCGGGAGAAGGAATACGGCATTTGGCAAACCACCACCTGGCGCCAGATGCTGGAGCGGGTGCGCCACATCGCCGGCGGTCTGCACCAGCTTGGCCTGCGCCGCGGCGAACACCTGGTGGTCATCGGCGCCAACCGCCCCAGCCTGTACGCCACCATGCTCGCCACGCAGGCGCTGGGCGCCATTCCCGTGCCGCTGTACCAGGACGCGGTGGCGGCGGAGTGCGTCTTCCCCATCAACAACGCCGACGTGCGCTTTGCCGTCGTCGAAGACCAGGAGCAGGTCGACAAAATGCTCGAAATCCGGCCGCAGTGCCCGCAGCTCGAGCACATTTTGTTTGACGACCCGCGCGGCCTGCGCAACTACGACGAGCCGGGCCTGGCCGGCCTCAAAGAGGTCGAGGCCGCCGGCGCCGTGTTTTGCCAAGAACACCCCGACTTTTTCCAGGAGGAGGTGGACAAGGCCAACCCGGACGACGTGGCGGCGATGTTCTTCACCTCCGGCACCACCGGCAACCCCAAGGGGGTGGTGCACACCCACTACACACTGCTCAACCGCGCCGAAGTGGGCGCCAAGTTCGACAAGCTCACCGAGCGCGAGGAGGTGCTGGCCTACCTGCCGCCGGCGTGGATTGGGCAAAACATCTTCAGCTACGCCCAGTGGCTGGCATGCGGCTACGTGGTCAACTGCCCCGAGTCGTCCTCGACGGTCATGATCGACCTCAAGGAAATCGGGCCGACCTACTACTTTGCACCGCCGCGCGTGTTCGAGGGGCTGCTGACCAGCGTCATGATCCGCATGGAAGACGCAGGCGCACTCAAGCGCAAAATGTTCCACACCTTCATGGAGGTGGCCCGCCGCGTCGGCCCGCAGCTCATGGACGGCAAGCCGGTGGGGCTGCTCGATCGGCTGCTCTACGCCCTGGGCGATGTGCTGGTCTATGGGCCGCTGCGCAACACCCTGGGCTTTTCGCGCGTGCGGGTGGCCTACACCGCTGGCGAGGCCATCGGCCCGGACCTGTTCACCTTCTACCGCTCGATCGGCATCAACCTCAAGCAGCTCTACGGCTCCACCGAAACCGCGGTCTTCGTCTGCCTGCAGCCCGATCACGAGGTGCGCGCCGACACCGTGGGCGTGCCCTGCGAGGGCGTGGAAATCAAGCTCTCCGACGCGGGGGAAATCCTGGTGCGCTCGCCGGGGCTGCTCAAGGAGTACTACAAAAACCCCAAGGCCACCGCCGAGGTGCTGGACGCCGACGGCTGGTACCACACCAGCGACGCGGGCTTCATCGACGCCAGCGGCCACCTCAAGATCATCGACCGGGTCAAAGACGTCGGCCGCCTCAAGGGCGGCCCCAACGACGGCGCCATGTTTGCGCCCAAATACGTCGAGAACAAGCTCAAGTTTTTCTCGTACATCAAAGAGGCGGTGGCCTTTGGCGACGGGCGCGACAAGGTCTGCGCCATGATCAACATCGACTTCGACGCCGTGGGCAACTGGGCCGAGCGCCGTGGCCTGCCCTACGCCGGCTACACCGACCTGGCCGGCAAGCCCGAGGTCTACGCCCTGATCCAGGAGTGCGTCGAGAAGGTCAACGCCGACCTCAGCCGCGACCAGATGCTCTCGGGCAGCCAGATCCACCGCTTCCTGATCCTGCACAAAGAGCTCGACGCCGACGACGGCGAGCTCACGCGCACCAACAAGGTGCGGCGCGGCTTCATCGGCGAGAAGTACGCGGTGCTGGTCGATGCGCTCTACGGCGGCAAAACCGAGCAATACATCGAGACCCAGGTCAAGTTCGAGGACGGCCGCACGGGCCAGATCAGCGCCACGCTGCGCATCGTGGATGCCAAGACCTTTGCCCCCGTGAAAGCGGCGGCCTGAAACCGACCTTCGATTCCCAGGATGCCCCATGGCCCACAAACACGTCGGTGACGTCATCCTCGACGTCCGCAACATCAGCCTGCGATTCGGCGGCGTCAAGGCGCTGACCGACATCTCGTTCAACGTCAAGGAGCACGAGATCCGCGCCATCATCGGCCCCAACGGCGCGGGCAAGAGCTCGATGCTCAACTGCATCAACGGTGTCTACACGCCGCAGGAAGGCTCCATCACCTTCCGCGGCCAGACCTTCAAGCACATGAACTCGCGCCAGGTGGCGGAGATGGGCATCGCGCGCACCTTTCAGAACCTGGCGCTGTTCAAGGGCATGAGCGTGCTCGACAACATCATGACCGGCCGCAACCTGCGCATGAAGAGCAACCTGTTTTTGCAGGCGCTGCGCATCGGCCCGGCCGAGCGGGAGGAGGTCGCGCACCGCGAGGTGGTCGAGCGCATCATCGACTTCCTGGAAATTCAGGGATTGTGCAACCTCTTTTCTGTAAATTTCCGGTTGGGTGGTCATGACAACCGGGTTACAGGTTGAAGTTGAGATAGACCTTGCCGGTCAGCCACTCGTCGTCGAGTTCGGCGAGCATTGCGGAAAC
>NZ_VJOL01000082.1 GCF_007556705.1 Tepidimonas thermarum
TTATTTCGACCAACTTGGCCTACCCCGACTCTCATGACCTCAACTTCTCGAACCGCCCGGTGCGGACCCGCATGCCGGGTGGTGTGGGAGGGGCTCGGTCAGGCATACTGACCGCCCCTATCCCTATTCATCGGGCCTCCACGCCCGCGCCCACGCCATGCAACACGACAAGATTCTCATTCTGGATTTCGGCTCACAGGTCACGCAGCTCATCGCGCGCCGCGTGCGTGAGGCGCACGTCTATTGCGAGGTGCACCCCTGCGACGTCAGCAGCGACTGGGTGCGCGCTTATGCAGCCGACGGGCGGCTCAAGGGCGTCATCCTCTCGGGCAGCCACGCCAGTGTCTACGAGGTGGACGACCGTGCGCCGGATGCGGTCTTCGAACTCGGTGTGCCGGTGCTGGGCATTTGCTACGGCATGCAGACCATGGCCCAGCAGCTGGGAGGCAAGGTGGAGGGCTCGCCGGTGCGCGAATTCGGTTATGCCGAAGTGCGCGCGCGTGGCCACACGGCGCTGCTGAGGGACATTGCCGACTTTCACACGCCCGAGGGCCACGGCATGCTCAAGGTCTGGATGAGCCACGGCGACAAGGTGGTGGAGCTGCCGCCCGGCTTCAAGCTCATGGCCAGCACCGACTCGTGCCCGATCGCTGGCATGGCCGACGAGACGCGGCGTTTCTACGGCGTGCAGTTCCATCCCGAGGTCACCCACACCGTGCAGGGGCGCGCGATCCTGGAGCGCTTCGTGCTGGACATCTGCGGCGCGCAGCCCGATTGGATCATGCGCGACCACATCGAAGAGGCGGTGCAGGCCATTCGCGAGCAGGTGGGGGACGAGGAGGTGATCCTGGGGCTGTCCGGTGGCGTGGATTCATCGGTCGCTGCCGCGCTGATCCACCGCGCCATTGGCGACCAGCTGACCTGCGTGTTCGTTGACCATGGCCTGCTGCGACTGCACGAAGGCGACATGGTCATGGACATGTTCGCCGGCAAGCTGCACGCCAAGGTCATCCGGGTGGACGCCAGCGAGCCGTTTTTGCGCGCATTGGCCGGCGTCAGCGACCCGGAGCAAAAGCGCAAGATCATTGGCCGGCTGTTCGTGGACGTGTTCAAGGCCGAGGCGGAAAAGCTCAAGGCCGCGCGCCCGGGCTCCCGCGGTGCGCAATGGCTGGCACAGGGCACCATCTACCCGGACGTGATCGAATCCGGCGGCGCCAAGAGCAAGAAAGCGGTCACCATCAAAAGCCACCACAACGTGGGCGGCCTGCCGGAGCAGCTGGGTCTCAAGCTCCTGGAGCCGCTGCGTGACCTGTTCAAAGACGAAGTGCGCGAACTGGGCGTGGCGCTGGGCCTGCCACACGACATGGTGTACCGCCACCCGTTCCCGGGGCCGGGGCTGGGCGTGCGCATCCTGGGCGAGGTCAAGAAGGAATACGCCGACCTGTTGCGCCGGGCGGATGCGATCTTCATCGAGGAACTGCGCTCGACCCTCGAGCCCAATACCGGCAAAAGCTGGTACGACTTGGTCAGCCAGGCCTTTGCGGTCTTCCTGCCGGTCAAGAGCGTGGGCGTGATGGGCGACGGCCGCACCTACGACTACGTGGTGGCGCTGCGCGCGGTGCAGACCAGCGATTTCATGACCGCCGACTGGGCCGAGCTGCCCTACAGCCTGCTCAAGCGCGTCTCCAGTCGCATCATCAACGAGGTGCGCGGCATCAACCGCGTGATCTACGACGTCAGCTCCAAGCCGCCGGCGACGATCGAGTGGGAGTGAGTTGGCGACGCGGCGAAACGTTGTGGCGTCCGGTGATGAGCCGCAACGTGGCCTCGGCGACGTCTTCGTGGCAGCTGGATGGCTGGCTGGTGCGCGGCTGGGCAGCGTGCGGGCTGTCCGAAGACGACCCCATCATGGGTGAATCGCTGCTGCAGCGTTTCGAGCTCGACGCGATGGTGGCGCGCTGGTGCACGCGTCGTCAGCGCGGGCAGCATCGGCCGCGCTGCCGAATTGCTCGGCGTCAGCCGCAAGACGCTTTGGGAAAAAATGAAGCGCCTCGCTATCGAGTCCTGAGCCGCTGGGGCGGCTGAAAACGGCAAGCGCACAGGGACACAAGTTCGGCCCCCGTGAGCAGGCGCGCGGCAGGCGGTGACGGACGGGATGGCCTCCTGCCATCACCGCAGGCTGCATGGGTCGCTGGGCTGCCTCAGCCGGATACAGTACGAACAGCGCTGGCACGAGGCACGGCGAAAAAATGCTGCAACATTGTCGGGCCAAGAAGTACACGCAACCAGGTCAAGATTTCGCACAACGAGGCTGACGGATGGAGGATGCAACGTTGATCGCTGCATGCGCCTCTGGGGACACCCGGGCATTACAGATCCTGCATGCACGACACGCCAGCGCAGCGTTCAGCTTCGCCTGGCGGATGCTCGGCAACGAAGCCGATGCTGACGAGGTGGTCGCCGATGCGTTTTACGAAGTCTGGCGGCAAGCTGGACGCTTTGCGGGGCGCTCCAAGGTACGCACATGGATCCTGGGTATCGTGCGCCACAAAGCGCTGGATGTTTTGCGATCGCGTCAGCAGTTTGCGGACAACGCGCTCTCCGAAGACGACTTGGTCTCCATCGTTGACGACAACCCGACACCCTATGAATGGTTGGTTGAGCATCAGCGCATGCAAGTCGTCGCTGCGTGCATGGATGCACTGCCTGCGCCGCAGAAGGAATGCCTGCACTTGGCTTTGGTCGAAGGCATGACGATAGCGGAAATCGCGCGCGTGGTCGGCGTACCCGACAACACTGTCGCCACCCGTATCCATCATGCCAAGCGCAAGCTCAAGGACTGCGTGGCGCGGGCCACGGGTTTGAAGAACCAGACGGCAGAGGGCGACTCATTGGCATGATCATGTCTCATCTCCCTGCAAAGGAACCTTTCGACACCACCGATACGGCTCAGCAGCGCTGGCTCGATCACACACGCCGCCAGATCGAAGCGTCCGCACCCGCTTTCAATGAAGCCTCGAACTGGCAGCGCTTGTCAGCACGACTCGAGGCGGAAGCGGAATGGCAACGTCGCCTCCCGGCTAAGCATTCAACCCTGTTCCCGTCGTGGTGGCGTGCACTCGTGGCGTACGGACTGGGCGTGGCCACGGCAGCCGTGGTAGCTGTTGGTGTCTTTCCGCTGGTGACACCCCGCGGTATCGACGTCGAACCCCTTGGAGAGGTGGCAACGACCTCAGAGACGGCAGAGCTGCGCGTGGTATTTCGCGACGACGCGACGGTGGCCCAAATCCGCGCGGCACTCGTGCCAATCGGTGCAGTCACGGTGGGCGGGCCAGGCCCCCTCGGCGTTTGGCGCTTGGCCGTGCCGACCCATCAGGCCGCCGCCGCCAAGCAAGCCCTGAGCGACAACGCGATCGTGGATAGTGTCAGCGAATGAAGAACGGGCTCATTCTCTTGGTCGCCAGTCTGTTGTGCAGCGCTGCGGCGTTTGGCCAGGCCTATCCACAAAAAAACGTGGAACCGCGCAACGGCGTTGGCGTTCAGATCGACCTTGGTACCGTCATGCGTGGTTTTTCGGTGTTGTTCGGCCACGGCCGGGCGAGTGCGCCGGAATTCGCACCGGGACAGATCGCGGCGGTGTGGACGCTCGACGACGGATTGGAGGGGACAGCGTTGGCCACAGCCATACAGGGCGAGCTCATCGAACAACAGCGTCTAGCTGCGCTCGGACTCCACATTGCGATTATCGGGGTCGAGAATGAGCGGCTCGACGCCAGCTTGGCTGCTCTGCGCGAACGTTTTCCAGCGGCCGCGTTTGACCGCAACGCCTTCGTCTATCCCCAGGAAAGTGGGCAGGACGGCGTGCGTGCCCGCCAGTACGCCACCGCGCTCATCGGCGCCACGCGCCCTGAGCAGCTTTCCCGTCCGGTGAGCATCGGTGTGATCGATGGCACGCCCGATCCGAACCTCGCAATCGACGTGGCCGAGCTGGCGGTCCAACCATTTGCCTCTGCCCATGCGACAAGCGACCACGCCAGCGCCGTGGCCTGCGCGCTCGCCTGCCGGGTCGAGACGGGTTTTGCCGGGCTCGCCCCGGGGGCAGAGCTCGTCTGGGCCGTGGTGCTCGCCCCCGGCCCCGACGGGCGCGAGCGCGGCGATACTTTCCAGCTTGCTCGAGCCTTGGACTGGCTGGTCGGCCGCCATGTGGAAATCATCCACGCAAGCCTTGGCAGTGTGCCCAATGAGGTGCTCGCGCGTGTGCTCGAGCGTACCCTGCCGCGAGTGCGCGCCTTCGTCGCGGCAGCGGGCAACGGGGGGCCAAAAGGAAAGCCACCCTATCCCGCGGCCTATCCCGGCGTGCTCGCGGTGGCTGCTGTGGATGCTCAAGCCAGCCCCTGGCCGCAGGGCAACCAGGGGGCGTATATCGTGCTTGCCGCTCCAGGTGTGGATGTGTGGTTACCCGTAGGCCGGGGGCGCTACTTTACGGGGACATCGTTCGCGGCCCCATTCGTTACTGCCTGGATTGCCCAACGGCTTGCCCGAGGGCTCCCATCGGACGCTGGGAGGCTTTGCGCGGCAGCCCGGGATTTACCGCCCGTCGGCCGAGATGAGGTGACAGGTTGCGGGCTGATGCAATGGTGATCGTGTCAGCATCCCCAGATGCGTGGGTGGTGATGGCCGAATGAAGAAAAGCCGATCGCGCTACGACTCAGAGTGTGCCGCTACCCATTGTTCAGCCACTGGAGAAGGTCATGATGTGCAAATATTGCTTTTCGTTTCTGGTCGTTACCGTGAGCCTGCTAACCTCACCCACCAATGCCGCAGAACCGGTCGTGGTCGGGGGCGCCACTGCCAATGGTGCCAAGCTTACGAAGGCGGATGCCGCCCGCTCCAGGGAAGAGGGCGGACGTCATACTCCGTTCCACAACCGCTACACCCCGACGAAAATCGAGCCGCGCGCGGGCGGCGGCAACATACAGCCGGCCGGTGAACCAGCCGTTGGTTCGACCAGCCTTACGCCAACCGCTGACCAGCGTGCTCAATCGTCCAGCGCGCCAGCTATCCCCCACCGACGTGATTGAGCACCGGCACCCTACAGGCAATTCGACAAGGAGCAGTTGGACAGGTTGACGCGCGGTACGTTTGAAGAAATCTGCTGCTCGACCCGACTCACTCGTAGCCAACGCCGCAAGGCCAAGGCCTCCAACCACGACCTCACTTGAAAAGGAGACCGTCATGAAAACACGAAACACCTTCATCGCCGTCGCCCTCATGGCATCGCTGGCATCTGGTGGCGCAGCCTTCGCGGCCGAGCCGAACAGTGGTGGTAACCCGCCTGCTACGTCGGCGCCGACACACACTGTACCTGCCACACCGCAACATCTGGTGATCAAGAATAAGAGCAGCCCTCCGCGGAGCGAAGACCCCAAAAAACCGACGATCGAGGAGAAAAAGCTGCCGGTCCCGCCTAACAGGCCGTTGAAAAAATACCCTTCGAACGCACCAGTGACGCTGCTTTCGAAGAAACGAGCCGCCCAGACGTGGCTGCGCAGCGATTGCGACGTGCATTTCGGCCGGTTTGCAGGCCGTTT
>NZ_VJOL01000083.1 GCF_007556705.1 Tepidimonas thermarum
ATGGGCAAAACGGCCTGCAAACCGGCCGAAATGCACGTCGCAATCGCTGCGCAGCCACGTCTGGGCGGCTCGTTTCTTCGAAAGCAGCGTCACTGGTGCGTTCGAAGGGTATTTTTTCAACGGCCTGCTAAGCCGTTTCGCTATTTCGACCGACGCCACGAGGTGCTGGGCTACGCCAGGCAGAGCGCCGCCGCGCTCATTGAACGGGCGCAGGCCTTCGCCTCTCCTTCGGCCTGGGCAGCGCTCGAGGTCGCAGGCGTGGCCAGCAAACCGATGCCGGAGCATTGGCGTCAGGGCCAGCCGCTACACATTGAAGTGCTCGTCTGCCCGGTATCGCGTAAGGATGGCGAGGAAAAAGACATTTACCTGCGGGCGCTCGACCGCCTGGGCGAGGACGCCCCGCCGCGTGCCCAGGTCTATTGCGACTGGTTCCTGCGCCAATGGGAGGGGGTGGCGCACATCCAGAGCACCGAGCTTTTGGGCATGGGCACGCGCAGCCGGCTGTTACGGCGCAATCACGCGTCGGGCAGGCGCCTGCGCATCGTCGAGCGGCCGCAGGCGCTCTTTGCCGCCGAGGCCGTGATTGCCGATCCCGAACGTTTTGCCGAACGGCTTGCCCGCGGCATTGGCCGGCACCGGGCTTTCGGATTTGGCATGGTATTGCTCGCGCCGGCGCGATGAGTTCGACGCCAGGCCTTTTCCCCGGCCGGCTGGGTCTGGCAGCCTCCCGCATCCCCCATGCCGACCGGCACGGCTTGCTATGGCTCGAGTATGGGAGGCTTTCGGTGGAGGATGGAACATTGCGCTTCGTGGCGGCCAAGAGCGAAACGCTCGATGCCGGCGACTACGCCATTCCCTACCAGGCGGTCTCGATGATCCTGCTCGGACCCGGCACCAGCATCACGCAGGATGTGCTGCGCCTGTGTGCCCGCCATGGCACTCTGATTGCCGCCGTGGGGGAGGGCGGGGTCAAAAGCTACACCGCGCCCCCCATGGGACAGGGGCGCTCCGATGTGGCGCGCGTCCATGCCGAGCGTTGGGCCGATCCCCAAAAGCGGCTCGACACCGCCCGAAGACTCTACGCCTGGCGCTTCGGACGGGTGCTGCCGCACCGGGACATCGAAACCCTGCGCGGCATCGAAGGCGCGCGCATCAAGGAAAGCTACCGGCTTCTGGCGCAGCGCTTCGGCATTGACTGGAGGGGACGCCGTTACGACCGGAACAATCCCGCCGCTGCCGATTTGCCCAACCAGGCCATCAACCACGCCGCGACCTTCGTCGAGGCCGCAGCCGACATCGCGGTTGCAGCCACCGGGGCCTTGCCGCCCCTGGGTTTCATCCACGAGGACTCCAGCAATGCCTTCACCCTCGACATCGCCGACCTGTGGCGCATCGAACTCACGGTGCCCCTTGCCTTCGGAGCCGTGCGAGCCGTGTTGGACGGCAAGGCGGACAACATCGAGCGGGAGGTGCGCAAGCGCGCCGCCGCTGAGTTCCGGCGTTACAAGCTTATCCCCAAGATGATCGAGCGCATCAAGGAGCTGTTCGATGTCCATGACAGTGGCGGTGACGCGTAACGTATCGGCACGCGTGCGCGGCTTTCTCGCGTCTGTCATGCTTGAGCTTGCGCCGGGCGTCTATAGCGCACCGCGCATCAGCCCAGCGGTACGTGAGCGCATCTGGACCGTGCTGGAGGAGTGTTTCCCCGACGAGCGCGATGCGTCGATCGTGCTCGTTTGGGCGGAACGCGCTATGCCGGGCGGGCAGGCGGTTCGGGTGCTTGGATCACCCCCCGCGCAACTGGTGGAGCTCGACGGGCTCATTGTTGCCAGGCGCCCCGTATCGGCATCGCCCGAGAAAACGGGGCTGGACGGTGTAAGCAAGAAAAAGGCCAACGTTCCTTAAAAATCTGGATTATCCTTGGCGGACAGCGAGTTAGTCGCAAGAGGCTGCCCCGCGCACGCGGGGATCGACCCTGACGGCGGGACAGCTCGTCACGCATCGCCATGGCTGCCCCGCGCACGCGGGGATCGACCTATCGCGCGCTCCAGCGTCTGGCGGAAGGTGCGGGCTGCCCCGCGCACGCGGGGATCGACCCTTGGCCCACATACGCCAGCCGTGCGTGCGGAAGGCTGCCCCGCGCACGCGGGGATCGACCTGCAACACGTGGTACGACCCGCAAGAGGTCCGCGGCTGCCCCGTGCACGCGGGGATCGACCTCTTGTCTTCGCCGACAACCACAGCTTCTTCGCGGCTGCCCCGCGCACGCGGGGATCGACCTTCTTCGGGAACGTCCTCATCCTCAACAAATGGGGCTGCCCCGCGCACGCGGGGATCGACCCGTTTGATTCTGCTGATCGTCGTCTGGCTCACGGGCTGCCCCGCGCACGCGGGGATCGACCCTCTCCAAGGTCACGCGGACGCGATTGCACGTGGGCTGCCCCGCGCACGCGGGGATCGACCCATGGAGATCGGCAAGCTAGGCACCGTGATGCGGGCTGCCCCGCGCACGCGGGGATCGACCCATGGAGATCGGCAAGCTAGGCACCGTGATGCGGGCTGCCCCGCGCACGCGGGGATCGACCCCTGCTGCGCACGCTCTCGCAGGGGCCGGTGGCGGCTGCCCCGCGCACGCGGGGATCGACCCCAAGGCGCCCAACTTCTTGCTGGCGCGACGTAGGCTGCCCCGCGCACGCGGGGATCGACCCTTCATCGACGCCACGCAACTGCTGGGCGACGCGGCTGCCCCGCGCACGCGGGGATCGACCTGTATGAGCCGCACCGTGGCAGAAAAGCCGATGGGCTGCCCCGCGCACGCGGGGATCGACCCCGATGGTACCTTGTGGTTATGGGGGAACGGGGGGCTGCCCCGCGCACGCGGGGATCGACCCTTCATCGACGCCGGCGAGCACCGCCTGGGCGAGGCTGCCCCGCGCACGCGGGGATCGACCCTTCATCGACGCCACGCAACTGCTGGGCGACGCGGCTGCCCCGCGCACGCGGGGATCGACCGCTTGTGCCGCCGTCAACACTGCGCTGGCAATAGGCTGCCCCGCGCACGCGGGGATCGACCCTACGACGCCAAGGCCTGCCGCGCATCCTGGCGGGCTGCCCCGCGCACGCGGGGATCGACCCATGGCCCAGCTCTACACCTGCAGCCGCTGCAAGGCTGCCCCGCGCACGCGGGGATCGACCTCAGGCCGAGCTCGCGCGCGCGACCGGCGTCGCGGCTGCCCCGCGCACGCGGGGATCGACCCGTTGTAAGGCGCTGCATGGCCGCCCATCAAAGGGCTGCCCCGCGCACGCGGGGATCGACCCCGAAGTGAACAGCGTAGGTGAATCCCACTCGGGGCTGCCCCGCGCACGCGGGGATCGACCTGAAGCAACGCTCGTAATCGAACACGTAGCCGAGGCTGCCCCGCGCACGCGGGGATCGACCCGACTTGAACAGGGGTAGGTTGCACGTCGTTGTGGCTGCCCCGCGCACGCGGGGATCGACCCAGAGCGCGTAACGCCTGGACTGTTTCGGTCACGGCTGCCCCGCGCACGCGGGGATCGACCCACATGCCAGCCAAGGCGGGCATAGGCCAAGGCGGCTGCCCCGCGCACGCGGGGATCGACCCTATTTCCACGACCTGTTTCAACGCGGCTTTGAGGCTGCCCCGCGCACGCGGGGATCGACCTTTCAGAAGGTAGCCGGGCACTCATGCCCGGCGGGCTGCCCCGCGCACGCGGGGATCGACCCCGATTGCACCTGGAAATCCGCGCATGGCTCAAGGCTGCCCCGCGCACGCGGGGATCGACCTCAGGCGCTTGGGCGGTAATCTCGCCAGTCTCCGGCTGCCCCGCGCACGCGGGGATCGACCCCCGCCCGCCGAGGCGGGTTTTTTGTTGCCTGCGGCTGCCCCGCGCACGCGGGGATCGACCAATCGCAGAAAAACTTTTCTGCAAAAATCTGCGGGCTGCCCCGCGCACGCGGGGATCGACCCTGTGCGCATGGTGTAATCCCCCTTCAGATTGTGGCTGCCCCGCGCACGCGGGGATCGACCTATCGGTGAAGCGCTCGATGCCGGCCCAAATGGGGCTGCCCCGCGCACGCGGGGATCGACCCCGTTCTAGTTTTTCCTGATGGTGTCGCGATGTGGCTGCCCCGCGCACGCGGGGATCGACCTATCGAGCGATGCGTGGAAGCAGAAGGCCAAGAGGCTGCCCCGCGCACGCGGGGATCGACCTCGCGTCCAAGCGGGTGGCGTAGCCTGCCAGTTGGCTGCCCCGCGCACGCGGGGATCGACCCATGCTCGAGACTCTCATCACCCGCGGCCCGTGGGCTGCCCCGCGCACGCGGGGATCGACCTTGACTACCTCACCCTCGACCCTGGACGTCGCGGGCTGCCCCGCGCACGCGGGGATCGACCCTTCTACTGGCACCGGCGCGATCGAGGAGATCGGGCTGCCCCGCGCACGCGGGGATCGACCCTGGGATCGCAGCGACCCCATGACCGACTACTTGGCTGCCCCGCGCACGCGGGGATCGACCGTAGTAGGCCATGGTGGCTTTCCTTTCGTGGGTGGCTGCCCCGCGCACGCGGGGATCGACCCGCGATGAGCTTCAACATCAAGGGCTTCGACTCGGCTGCCCCGCGCACGAGTTGTGTATCGTTCTTTCTGTAAATTCCATTTTGCCGGTTGTCTGCTGGGCGGGGATCTCCGGCGCTACGCGCCTACGCTCCCCGCCCAGCAGACAGCGCGAGGGTGGGTCTGACGCCATGACTTCGAGAAAGGAGTGTAACCCTCATGGCAATACGAGTCGAAACCAACCCCTTGGAAGCCGCTTATGCGATCTTGCTCGAGAACGGACTGGATGGCGC
>NZ_VJOL01000084.1 GCF_007556705.1 Tepidimonas thermarum
GGTTTCCGCAATGCTCGCCGAACTCGACGACGAGTGGCTGACCGGCAAGGTCTATCTCAACTTCAACCTGTAACCCGGTTGTCATGACCACCCAACCGGAAATTTACAGAAAAGAGGTTGCACAATCGGGGTGGGCCGTGGTGGTGGCGCTGCGCTGCATCCATGCGCCGTCGCGCGCGAAAACACATTGAGCACCAGCACGCCCGCGACGATCAGCCCGATGCCGATCCACCCCGCCAGATCGATCCGTTGACCGTACAGGACGAAGGCCGCCACCGTGATCAGCACGATGCCCAGCCCCGACCACACCGCGTAGGTGATGCCCACCGATGACCAGCGCCAGCAGCAACCAGGGGTTCATCGCGTGCCGCTCCGTGGGATCACAGCTTTTCGGTCTCGCCGGCTTTGGGCTGCCAGGTCAGCAGCCGCCGCTCGATGCGGCCCACCAGCGCGTCCAGCACCAGCGCAAAGGCCGTCAGCACCAGGATGCCAGCCATCACGGTGTTGATGTCGAAGGTGCCTTCGGCCTGCAGGATCAGGTAGCCCACACCCTGGCTGGAGCCCAGGTACTCGCCCACCACCGCGCCGACGAAGGCCAGCCCCACCGAGGTGTGCAGCGAGCTGAACACCCAGCTCGTCGCGCTGGGCAAATACACATGGCGCAACAGCTGGCGCGGGCTCGCGCCCAGCATGCGCGCATTGGCCAGCACCACGGGGCTGACCTCGCGCACGCCTTGGTAGACGTTGAAGAACACGATGAAAAACACCAGCGTCACGCCCAGCGCGACCTTGGAGCCGATGCCCAGCCCGAACCACACGGAAAAGATCGGCGCCAGGATGATGCGCGGCATCGAGTTGAGCGCCTTGATGTAAGGCTCGAGAATCGCCGACGCCATGGGCGACAGCGCCAGCCACAGCCCCGCCGCCAGCCCGGTGACCGAGCCGATGCCAAACGCCAGCAGGGTTTCGGCCAGCGTGATGCCCAGGTGCTGGTAGATGTCGGCGTCGGTCACGAACCAGGCCCAGATGCGCGCCAGCACCTTGAGCGGCTCGCCAAAGAAAAAGGCGGCCTGCCGATCGTTGTCGAAGACGAACGGGGGGATCAGCCCCGGCGCCGTGAGCGCATGCCACAGCAGGAAGACGGCGAGCAGCAGCGCCAGCTGCCACAGCCGCAGGTTGCCAGGGCGGGGTTTGAGCCATTGCCACATGGTTGCCAAAGCGGGGGGTCAGGCCGCGCGGCCCAGTTGTTGTTGGTAGCCCTTGAGCACCTCCTCGCGCAGCACGCCCCAGATGGCGGCGTGCAGGTCCAGGAAGCGCGGCGTCATCTTGATTTCGGCCACGTCACGCGGGCGCGGCAGGTCGATGGTGAAGTCGCCAATCGGGCGTGCCGCGGGGCCGGCGCTCATCACGACCACGCGGTCGCTCAAGGCAATCGCCTCGTCCAGATCGTGGGTGATGAACAGCACCGCCTTGCGCTTGGCGCTCCAGAGGGCCAGCAGCTCGTTTTCCATGAGCTGGCGGGTCTGGATGTCCAGCGCCGAAAAGGGCTCGTCCATCAGGATGATGTCGGGGTCCAGCACCAGGGTCTGCGCCAGGCTGGCGCGCTTGCGCATGCCGCCGCTCATCTGGTGCGGGTAGCGGTCGCCAAACGCCCCCAGCCCGACACGGCGTAGCCACGCCTCGGCCTGCGCACGCGCCTCGGCCGCGGGCACGCCGCGAAACTCCAGCCCTGCCATCACGTTGCCCAGCGCCGTGCGCCAGGGCATGAGGCTTTCGGCCTGGAACATGTAGCCGGCGCGGCGGTTGAGCCCCGTCAGCGGCGCGCCAAAACAGCGCACCGTGCCTCGGCTGGGGGCCAACAGCCCGGCGGCCACGTTGAGCAGCGTGCTCTTGCCGCAGCCGGTGGGGCCGACGACGCTGACGAACTCCCCCGCGCCCACCGTCAGCGACACGTGCTCGACCGCCGTGTAGCGCTGGCCTGCCGTGCCGTGGCCGGCGAAGGTGCAGGCGATGTCGAGCAGTTCGATCGCTGCCGCTGCGGCCATGCGTGCTTATCCCTTGGGGTAGCGGGCGTTGGCCCGTTGCGCGAAGGTGTTGGTGTAGGTGGCCGCCAGATCCAGTTGCGCGCGGGCGAGCTTGTCGTCCACGCTGGCCAGTGCGCGCAGCGCCGTCTCCGGCCCCTTGGGCGGAATCAGGCCGTCGGGCGACAGCGCGGGCTTGGCCGCCAGAAAACCGTCGATGTAGACCGCGCGGTCGCCCAGCAAGTAGCTTTCGGGGACAGTCTTGATGATGTCGCCTGCGCCGGCGTGCTGGATCCACTTGTTGGCGCGCACCATGGCGTTGGTCAGTGCTTGCACGGTGTGGGGATGTTGCGCGACGAAGGACTCGGGCGCGTACAGGCAGCCGGCCGGCATGGGTCCGCCAAAGACGCGCTCGGCCTCGGCCGGTTTGCGCGTGTCCACCACCACCCGCAGGTCCCCGGAGCGCTGCAACAGGGTGATGACCGGATCGAGGTTGCTGATGGCGTCGATTTGCCCGGCGCGCATCGCCGCCACGGCGCCGTTGCTCGCGCCCACGCCGATGACGCTGACATCGCTGGGCTTGAGGCCGGCCTTGGCCAGCACGAAGTTGAGCATGATGTGGGTCGAGCTGCCCGGGGCGGTGACGCCAATCTTGCGGCCCTTGAGGTCGGCGACGGATCGGAAGTTGGGCAGCGTTTTGGGGTTGACGCCAAGCACGATTTGCGGCGCCAGCCCTTGCAGCACGAAGGCGCGCATCGGCTGGCCCTTGGCCTGCATGTTGATCGTGTGCTCGAAGGCGCCGGAAACGACATCGGCGCTGCCGCCCACCACCGCCTGCAACGCCCGCGAGCCACCGGCAAAATCGACGATGGTCACGTCCAGCCCTTCGGCCTTGAAGTAACCCAACTGCTCGGCAATGGTCAGCGGCAGGTAATAAAACAGGTTCTTGCCGCCGACGGCGATGGTGACCTTGGGCTTTTCCGGCGCCTGCGCGCGCGCCCAGCCGGGCCAGGCAGCGGCCGCCAGTGCGGCGGCCAGGATGTCGCGTCGTTGCATCATGGGTCTCCTCGTTTGCGTTTGGGGTGCCAAGCCCAATCACTGTACCCCAAAACCCCGGCCGATCCCACGGCGCGGTGTCGCCCCGGGTCAATGGCGCGCGGGTGGGACCGGGCGCAAGGCGCGCGCGCTCAGCAGCGCCAGCGCGCACAGCGCCGCCAGCAGCCAAAACGCCCAGGCAAAGGCCGCCAGGCGCGCGGCCGGCGGTGCCCCCACGGCAGGCAGTGCCAGCGCCGCCCAGCGCCACTCGACCACCATGCCGCACAGGCTCACGCCCACCGCGCCGCCCAGCATGCGCAACACCCCGATGGCGCTGGAGCCCTGCGGGATTTCACTGGCGGGCAGGGCACGCATCGCACCCAGGTTGAGCGACGGCAACACAAAGCCCAAGCCCACGCGCCCGACGATGGCCAGCGCGACCAACGCCGCCAGCGGCGTTGCAGGCTGCACCAGGGCAAAGCCGACGAAGGACAGCGTCAGCACCGCCAAGCCGATGGCCACCAGCCGGTGCGCGGGCTGCCGGTCGGCCAGTCGCCCGACGATGGCGATGGTGGCCGCCAGCACCAGCCCGGCCGGCAACAGCAACGCGCCCACGTAGGCTGCGGGCAGCCCCAGGCCCATTTGCAAATGCACCGGGATCAGGTAGGTGGAGCCAAACAGCACCGCACCGTAGATCAAGGCGACCCAGCTGCCAGCCGCAAACGCCCGGTGGCGAAACACGGCCAGCTGCAACAGCGGGGCAGGGGCGCCCCGCCGACGGCCCCGCCGCTGCCACGCGACAAACGCGGCCAGCGCCACCGCAGCGCCCACCAGATGCAGCGCGGCCTGGGCGGGTGGGGCGGCGTGCACCGCCACCAGCCCGGTCAGCAACGCCAGCGTGGCCACGGTGGCCAGCACCAGCCCCACGCGGTCCAGCGCCAGCCCACGCTGCGGGGCAACCCCGCCGGGCGCGGTCACCGGCACGTAGCGCCGCGCCAGCCACAGCGACAGCACGCCAAACGGCAGCACCATGAAAAAAATCGAGCGCCACCCCAGCGCCTCCACCAGCACCCCGCCCAGGCTCGGGCCCAGCGCGGGCGCCAGCACCACCCCCATGCCAAACAGGCCGCTGGCGCGTCCCTGCTCGTCGGGCTGGAAGGCGCGCAGGATCACGATGGCCGGGATCGGCTGCACCACCCCGGCTGCCCACCCCTCGGCCAGCCGCGCGGTCAGCACCAGCGCGTACCGGTCGGCCAGTCCGCCGAGCAACCCGCCGACCATAAGGGCCAGCAGGCACAGCTCATACGTGCGCCGAAAGCCAAACCGGGTCAGCATCCACGGCGTGGTCAGCATCCCCACCACCGAGGCGGCCATGAAGCCCGAGCTGACCCACTGCGCCTGGTCCTGGCCGAGCGCAAACGCCTGGCTGAGGGCCGGGATGGCGACGTTGACCACGGTCGAGGACATCAGGGCCGCTATCGCGCCGACCATGACCGACAGCACCAACGGCACCTACGTCAACGGCCGCGCCGTGGTGTCGGCACCGGTGGGGCCGGACGACCTGATCGAGATCGCGCGCTACCAGTTGCGGGTGGTGGTGGAGGATGC
>NZ_VJOL01000085.1 GCF_007556705.1 Tepidimonas thermarum
TTATTTCGACCAACTTGGCCTACCCCGACTCTCATGACCTCAACTTCTCGAACCGCCCGGTGCGGACCCGCATGCCGGGTGGTGTGGGAGGGGCTCGGTCAGGCATACTGACCGCCCCTATCCCTATTCGGCGAAGCTTCGCGTTCGTTTGTGGTGTTCCCCCGCGCCACGCGGGGTTCGGCGCCGATCTGCATCTGCCACACCTAGGCCGCGCGGCGTCCTGAAGGGCGATTCGCGCAGCAAGAGCGAGGTGCGCACGCGCGCCCGCATTCGGCGAACCTCCGACCCGCAGGAGCCGCTGCCTGGCACCCTCGCGGCCGACGAAACCGCCGAACAGGGGTGGGACGGTATCGAGCTTCCGGCCTCGACGTGGTGCGCCGAGGAAGTGCCGTACATGAAGCTGCGCGAGTTCAAGCACAGCTACGGCGAGCGTGATCGCGTGCCGACCCTGCTGACGCTCGAAGATACGGAGCCGCGCCCCTGGGATCAGTCATCGCAGGACGGCGAGAGCTTCGACAGCTACGACCAGTTCGTGTCGAACGGTCAGATGCCGACTCGGTGGGCGCCGCGGATCGATGCCATGACGACACCACCTGTTGACGGAGAGCTGCAAGCCTCTCAGCGCGAGGTTCAGCCCCCTGACGCGAGCCGGCGAAGGCGCTCCGACTCGGCACGGGCTTCAGCCAGCAACTGGCCCCAGCCCGACGGCGGGCGGCCGCCGTCGAGCATCCTGCGAAACACCCGGTAGGCGTCGTCGGCGCTGTCGTACGCCCGCTTCGTGTTCTCGTCGTTGACCCAGGCGTAGACGATCACGCGGCCTTGCGCGTGGTAGCGGAAGAACAGCCGGTACTGTTGGAAGAACTTGGCCCGCAACCAGTGCTTGTGCTCGTCGCCGAGCGTGTTGCCCTGGCGGTACTCCGGCCGGGTGGGATCCTGAGGGATCACGTCGAACGCCAGCTTGGAGATGGCCGCCAAGCGCTTGGCGGCGTTCTTCTTGACGTAGCCGGTCGGGTCCTTGCGCCTGAGCGCCTCGACCTGCGCGGTCAGGGCGTCAAGCTGGTCGAGGAAGATCGGGTGAGCGAAGAGCGTCCAGCCGCTGACGACCAACGGGGCGCCGCTCATTCATCGTCCGCCGACAGCGGAGCCTCGAGATCCACCTCGACACCACTGACCAGCGCCTGGATGCGCTGCGCGAGGCCAGCATCCACGGCCTTCAGCCGCTCCGGATGCTCGGCCATGTCACGGGCCAGGAGGCCCAGAAACGGCATCAGCGCCGGGTCGTCGCCATCGCCAGGGGCCGCGCGCGTGAGCACGACCTCACCGTTCGGACGGATGGTGTAGTGGATCTTGTCGCGCTTGGAGAGGCGCAGCGCGCGACGCACGGTTTCCGGCACCGTTGTCTGGTAGCGGTCGGTCAGCGTCGATTCGGCTTCGAGGGTGGGGGGCATGGTGCTTTTCCCGCTGCGAGCTTCGGGGCAAGAATAATGCGATTGCATTTTCATGTCAATGCAAATGCATTGCATTCCCGAGTGCCGTGATCACTCCCCCGCTTCCTGGGCGCGACACGGACAGATCGCTGGTCCCGTCTGATCGACGGCGGACTTGCGCATGGCGCTCGAACCGCTCGACCTCGCATACCAGATACCGAGGGTGCTCGCCGATCCGCCACGCCGGTGGCTCGATGGTAGCATCGCATACCAGATAGCCGCGTGCGGGCTGCAGCCATCCTGAGCAGGAGACGGACATGACCGGTCGGGCGTATCCCTTGAGGCGCATGGTGATGGGGGTGTTGATGGCCACAGTGGCCGGCGGGGTGTCGGCGCAGACGGTGCCGGAGTGCGAACACGAAGCGGAGGTCAAGGAGCGTTTTTTGCCCGTGTCTCTGTTGACGGGAACGCCCGCGCCGCCCGACGACGCATTGCGGATGGATCCCGTGCAACGGCGATACCCGTTCGTCGCCACCGTGGAGGGCGGCGGCGCCCCGCGCATGCAGGAGACGACGCTGGAGGGCCCCGTCGAATACCGAACCGCCTACGGTCCAACCGTGCAGGCCTACCGGCGCACGGTACCCGATGCGCGCGAGGTCGTGGCCATCACCTTCGAGGGCGAGGCGATGGGCCGGGTGGAAGATTCCCGCATCGGTGCCATGCGCGAGGCCAAGTTTCCGATCGGCCGCTGGAAACAAGGCGAGACGCGCACCTTCACGGTCACCTACTACACGCCGCGCGGTACCTTCGAGAACCGCACCAGCATCACCATCGAAAAGCTCAGTTGCCGTTACGAGGGCACCGCGGGGGCGGTGCAGTTTCGCTGGAAGGTCGAAGACGGCCGACGCGGGGACTACCGCTATGTCTTTGCGCCGGGGCGCGGGCTGGTTATGGTGCACGTGTTCAAGCGCGCGGGCTCCTGACCCGCGGTGGTGGCGCGCCTGCCGTTACCATCGGCGCCCATGTTGCGCGTCACCACCCTCAACCTCAACGGAATCCGCTCTGCCGCCAGCAAGGGGCTGGAGGACTGGGTCGCCGCCACGGCGCCGGACCTGCTGTGCGTGCAGGAGCTCAAGGCCCAGCCCCCCGACATGGCCGGCCGTTTCGACACCCTGGCGGGTCTGCGAGGGTATTTTCACTGCGCCGTCAAGAAAGGCTACTCGGGGGTGGGCATCTACAGCCGGTACGAACCCAGCGACGTCGTCATCGGCATCGGCGTGCCCGAGTTCGACGCCGAGGGGCGCTACCTGGAGCTGCGCTTCGACACCCCCGCGCGGCGCTTGAGCGTCGTCAGCGTCTACTTTCCCAGTGGATCGTCGAGCGACGAGCGCCAGCAGGCCAAGTTTCGTTTTTTGGATGAGATCACGCCACAGCTGGCGCGCCTGGCGGCCGAGCGTGAATGCCTGGTCTGCGGCGACATCAACATCGCCCACACCGAAAAAGATCTGAAAAACTGGCGCGGCAACCAAAAAAACAGCGGTTTTTTGCCCGAAGAGCGGGCCTGGATGACGCGGCTGCTGGCCAGCGGCTGGGTGGACGTGTACCGCCGCCTGTACCCCCACGCCGAAGGCGAAGGCTACACCTGGTGGAGCCAGCGCGGCCAGGCGTGGGCCAAAAATGTGGGCTGGCGCATCGACTACCATCTGGCCACCCCGGCGCTGGCGGCGGTGGCGCGCAGCGCCTTTGTGTACAAGGCGCAGCGCTTCAGCGACCATGCGCCGTTGACCGTCCGCTACGAAATGGGGTTGTGAGGCCTGCTTGTTGCGCGAAAGCGACAGTTTGGTCGGCATTGGGGGCAACCCTAGCCGAAACCCGCTCCGTATCTGGTGAAATACGGTCTAGCCTCCACGCGGAGGCCGGTCGGGCAGACCCCGGCCCCCGTTTCCTACTCTGGACAACTCTTGGAGAGATTCGAATGAAAAAGACTCTGATCGCCCTGGCCGCCGTTGCGGCCACCGGCGCTGCTTTTGCTCAGTCGTCGGTGACTCTGTATGGTGTGGCCGATATTGGTCTGCAAGATACCAACGCACCCGGGACCAAGGTGCAACTCAACAGTTCGAAGACGATGAACAACGGATCGTCCCGCTGGGGCCTGCGTGGCACCGAAGATCTGGGTGGCGGTCTGAAGGCCGGTTTCAACTTTGAGGCGCAGGTGTGGCTGGACGACGGTGCGGTCAAAGAAAGCACTGCTCTTAAGCCTAAGCAAGGAAATTACTTCGACCGCGCTGCTTACATGACGCTGTCGGGCGGTTTCGGTGAACTGAGCCTCGGCCGTCGTCTGAACCCGGCGCTCTACACCGCTGCGGCTTGGGAACTGACCGGCGCTGCCAACTACTCGGCCGGCCTTAGTCAGTTCGGTGCCGGGCTGGCCGGGGCGCGTACCAGCGACATGATCATGTACACCTCGCCCAACATGAATGGCTTCGTGGTCCAGTTTGGTCACCGCCTCAAGGGTGACAACGGTACCAAGGCCAGCAACGATCTGTCGCTGCGCTACGCGCAAGGCCCGCTGTCGGTGGCCTTCAACTACAACAACAACGCGGGTAATCCGGGTAACAACAAGCACTTGGGCGCGAGCTACGACTTCGGCGGCTTCAAGCTGGCCGGTGCGTGGATCGATCCAGCGGGTGCTGCGAAGGGCTTTGCGATCGGCGGCACCGTTAAAGTTGGCACCGTGTCGCTGACGGCAGACTTCGCGCGTGACACGAACGCCGACGACACCGACTTCGTGCTGGAAGCCAAATACCCGCTGTCCAAGCGCACCTTCGCCTATGCCGCCTACCTGCAAGACGGCAAGAAGAAGCCCGGTGCGCTCGGCGCGACCCCTGCAAAAAATATCAACGGCTTCGGTCTGGGCATCCGCCACAACTTCTGATCGGTTGACTGCCGGTTCCCTCAACCCGCTGCCCCGCAGCGGGTTTTTTATGTGCGCCCGGCACGGGCGCACTCTTGGAGGTGAAAGTCCTCCCGTAAGTTGATCACAGCGAACGAAGCGAAGCGCAACTGCAAGAGGGTGACCGATTGTGGGGAGGAAGCGTGGAGCGAAGCTGC
>NZ_VJOL01000086.1 GCF_007556705.1 Tepidimonas thermarum
GATGTAGCTGAACATCGCCCCCTGGAAGTCTTGACTGCCTCTCATCGTGCTCGTCTGCGTTGTTCTCGGTTGGCCTCAGATCGTACCGCCCGACGCGGGGGGTGGCGAGGGATTTTTCAACGGCCTGTTAGGCCGATGCCCCGTTCGGTGAGGGCGCGCATGCGCTGCGCCACGTCGGCGCCCGACTGCACGAGCAGGCTTTCGGTGATTTCGAGCTCCAGCAGCCGCACCAGCGGGCCCAGCGGCGCCACCGCCTGCAGCACCTGTTCCACGAAGCCCGGCCGGGCAAATTCGATCGGCGAGCAGTTGACGGCCAGCCGCACCCCCGCCAGCAGGGGCGCCTGCGGCCCGGCATGCCAGGCCGCGAACTGGTGGCACGCGGTCTGCAACACCCACGCCCCCAGCCGATCGATGATGCCGGCATCCTCGGCCACGCCGATGAATTCGCCCGGTGGGATGGGGCCCAGGGCCGGATGCTGCCAGCGCAGCAGCACCTCCAGTCCCAGCACGCGCTGGTCCTGGGCGCTGACCTGCGGTTGATACACCAGGCTCAGGCCGCTGTGCGCGGGGTCGTCCAGGGTCTGGCGCAGGGCGGTCTCGATGGCCAGGCGCCGCGACACGTGCGCGTGCATGGTGGGCTCGAAAAAGCGCCATTGGTTGCGCCCCGCCGCTTTGGCAGCGTACATCGCGGTATCGGCCTGGCGCAGCAAGGCGTCCACCGTGTCGCCGTCGTGCGGGAACACCGCAACCCCCAGGCTGGCCCCCACGCGCACCTGGGTGCCGTGGAGTGTGATGGGCTCATCGAGCGTGCGCGCGATCTTGCGCGCGACGGTCGCGGCGCCCTCGCGCCCCTTGATCCACGGCAGCAGCACGACGAACTCGTCGCCGCCAAAACGCCCGAGCACGTCGCGCGCGCGCAAGCACCCCTGCAGCCGCGCGGCCACGGTCTGCAGCAGGCGGTCCCCCTGGGTATGCCCCAGGCTGTCGTTGATGTGCTTGAAGCGGTCCAGATCCAGAAAGACGATGCCCACCTCCTGGCCGCTGGCGCGGGCGGTGGCCAGCACGGTGTGGGCCTGTTCGGTCCAAAAGCTGCGGTTGACCAGCCCAGTGAGCGCGTCGAAATGCGCGAGCTGCATCAGGCTGGCATGGCTGCGCGCCAGTTCGAGCGTGCGTTGCTGGACCAGCTGTTCGGTGCGCCGCCGCTGCCCCGAAATCACCAGCAGAAAGGCCGCCAGCAGGCCCACGGCCAAAAAGCCGGTGCTCGCGCTCAGGTGCAGCCGCGCGTCCGCCGCCACCAGGCGCCAAAAGCCGTCGCCGGGTTGCAAACGCAGCAGCCAGTGCCGCTGGGCAAAGCGCAGCGGCCAGTCGGTGCGCACCGGCAACGCCGCCGGTGCATCGGCGGTCTCGCAGCCATCGGCGCCCGCCAGGCGGCGGTTGCCGGGCGCGGCGTCGAGGTCGATCAGGCACAGCGCCAGGTGCTGCAGCGGCAGTGCGTCCAGTGCGGCCTGGGTGACGTCGCCCATGCGAAAGGCGCTCGAAACGATGCCCAGCACCGTGTGGGCCTGCGCGGGCGCGCGCACCGCGTGGTAGACGACGATGCCGCGTTGCACCCCGGTTTCCTGCACGAGGCGAAACGGTTCGGTGGCCTGTGGCCGTCCGCTGGCGATGGCGCGCTCGACCGCTGTGCGCAGCGGGGCATAACTCATCACATCCAGCCCACGGGCGGCGATGTTGGTCTCCAGCGGCGCCAAGCGGGTGATGACCATGTGCTCATCGCGGTCGGGGGCGGGGAAGCGCCGCCCGTCGGCATCGCGGCCGAGGATCGGCCATCCGGGGTCGCAGCATTCGTAGTGGGGCCGTTGGGCGCGTGTGACGCGCCAATTGAACGTGAAGTTTTGCGTGCCGGGGTAGCGGCGCAGCCACAGGCCGGCGGCGTCTTCGAAGGCCTCTTGCCCGATGGCCGGATCGCGTGCCAGGAGTTGGCCCATCGCTTCGAGCGCGTCGAGTTGGGCGTCGAGCCGGCGCTGCAGGGTCTGCGCGGCCTGGGTGCCGGCCTGCTCGGCGCGCAGGCGCAGTTGTTGGGTCTGGGCGTCGGCCAACAGGCGCACCACGCTGCCGCCCAGCAGCAGCGCCAGCAGCAGGGGCAGCGCCAGATTCCAGCGCCGTGCGGCCCAGGCCGCGCGCGGCTCGCCCAGCAGCACCAGCACCAAGGGCAGGATCAGCACCGTGCCCAAGGCGTCGCCGATCCACCAGCTGGCCCATTGGCCCCAGGCGTCGCCGGGCAGGATGATGCCGCGCGCCACCAGTGTGGGCACCGAGATGCTGGCGTTGAGCAGCGCGCCCAGCGGCACGATCACGAAAAACAGGCGGATGACTTGCGCCGGCTCGTCGAAGGCCGAGGGGTAGCCGATGGCACGCCGAATACCCCAAGCGGTTGCGCCGGCCATGGCGGTGGCGCCCGCGGCTGGCGCCAAGATGCCCCAGTGCTGCCAGCTCGCGCCCACGGCATCGTGGGTCAGGATTTGGACGGCGATCGCCCCCAGCGCCACACCGGGCAGCGCCGCCCACCCGAGCGTGAGCGCGGCACCGGCGGCCACGCCGGCCGGGAAGAACACCACCAACGCATAGTCCGGCGGCACCCGCAGCTGCAGGGCCAGCCAGCCGGCCACGGCGTAGGCCAGCGCCGTGCCGACCACGATGGTCAGCGACCGCCCAAGCGCGCGGGGCCACGCCGGCGGCGGGGAGGATGCAACGACGTCCATGGAATGGGTGTTTTGGGGGGCACTGTAGCACCGAAACGGTAGGGAATTACCCGCAGAAGGCACGCCAAAAGCCCTGGCACGGCCCCGGATATGGCCAACGGCGGCGGCGCAAGCCCTACACTGCGGGGGTGACCGGGCGGTCGTTGGCGAAAGGCCTTGGGGGCGGCGATCCCGACCCCGGGGCTGGGGCACGTGCGGCAGGCCCACCGCCCGGTGTGTGGGCTTACCGGCCCGTTCCCATCCGAGGAGACCCCTGTCATGACCGCTGCCTTGCCCGAGCACGTCCAGCGCGCGCTCACCACCGTATCCCTCGACGACAAGTACACCCTGGCGCGCGGCCGCGCCTTCATGAGCGGCATCCACGCCCTGGTGCGGCTGCCCATGCTGCAGCAGCAGCGCGACGCCCTGTTGGGCAAACGCACCGCCGGCTTCATCAGCGGCTACCGCGGCTCGCCCCTGGGGGGCTACGACCAGGCGCTGTGGAAGGCGCGTGCGCACCTCAAAGCGCACGACATCGTGTTTCAGCCCGGCGTCAACGAGGAGCTGGCCGCCACCGCCGTCTGGGGGACGCAGCAGCTCGGCTTTGCGCCGCCGGGCAGCGCCACGTTCGACGGGGTTTTTGGCCTGTGGTACGGCAAGGGGCCGGGCGTGGACCGCTGCTCCGACGTCTTCAAGCACGCCAACATGGCCGGCACCACCCCCTGGGGCGGGGTGATCGCGGTCGCCGGTGACGACCACGTGGCCAAGAGCTCCACCGCCGCGCACCAAAGCGACCACATCTTCAAGGCCTGCGGGCTGCCGGTGTTTTTCCCGGCCAGCGTGCAGGAGATCCTGGACCTGGGCTTGCACGCGTGGGCGATGAGCCGCTACGCCGGGGTGTGGACCGGCATGAAGACGATTCAGGAGATCGTCGAGTCCAGCGCCACGGTCGACATCGACCCCGAGCGCGTGCGCATCGTGCTGCCCGAGGACTTCGAGATGCCGCCGGGTGGGGTGCACATCCGCTGGCCGGACGCGCCGCTGGAGCAAGAGGCGCGCCTGATGGACTACAAGTGGTACGCCGCGCTGGCCTACGTGCGCGCCAACCGGCTCAACCACAACGTGGTGGAGGGGCCGAATGACCGCTATGGCATCATCGCCAGCGGCAAGGCCTACAACGACCTGCGCCAGGCCC
>NZ_VJOL01000087.1 GCF_007556705.1 Tepidimonas thermarum
GCGCCATCCAGTCCGTTCTCGAGCAAGATCGCATAAGCGGCTTCCAAGGGGTTGGTTTCGACTCGTATTGCCATGAGGGTTACACTCCTTTCTCGAAGTCATGGCGTCAGACCCACCCTCGCGCTGTCTGCTGGGCGGGGAGCGTAGGCGCGTAGCGCCGGAGATCCCCGCCCAGCAGACAACCGGCAAAATGGAATTTACAGAAAGAACGATACACAACTAGGGCGAAGAGCGCTCGCCATTCAACGACCGTGATCTCGTCGAAGCGGTCGTGTGTTTGGCCAACCGCAGCAGCAACGAATCCGCTTATTTGATGATCGGCGTGGAAGATGATGGCCGCATCACCGGCGCACGCCCAAGGCACGGCTACGGCACCGATACGGACAAACTCGCTGCCCTGATCGCCAACCGCACCCGCCCCAACCTCGCGGTCACCGTCCAGACGGTCACCATCGGTGAAAAGCCTGTGCTCGTCATCGAAATCCCTTTCCAGCGGCAACTGGTTGCAACCA
This sequence comes from Tepidimonas thermarum, assembly GCF_007556705.1. GTDB lineage: Bacteria > Pseudomonadota > Gammaproteobacteria > Burkholderiales > Burkholderiaceae_C > Tepidimonas > Tepidimonas thermarum. Next base: position 513 of record NZ_VJOL01000087.1, read on the forward strand.
GCGAAGGCGTCTTTCTCCGTCGCACCCTGGGCGGCGATGGCAGGCCCGCCTGCGTGCCGATGGATGGCTTTGCCGTGCAGTCCCTGCAGGCGGACCGGGGGCTGCTCGACCCTTCGGCGCAGATCGTGCCCGGCGCGGCGTGGGAGCACCTCGACCCTCTGGAGTTCGAGCGCTTTCGGCGCAGCGTGCGCGAACGGCGTGGGCGCAGCGACGAGGCGCTCCTTGCCCTTCCCGATCTTGAGCTTGCCAAGGCGCTCGGAGTCGTTGAGGCCAATGGGTCGGTGCGTGGTGTGCGTCTGGCGGCCTTGTTGCTCTTTGGCCAAGAGGAAGCGCTGCGCCGTTTCGTTCCCAGCCATGAGGTTGCCTTTCAGGTGTTGCGGGGGCTGGACGTCGAGGTGAACGACTTCTTTCGCTGGCCACTGTTGCGGGTGATGGAGGAGCTCGAAGCGCGCATCCGTGCCCGCAATCGGGAAGAAGAGCTGATGGTGGGCCTCTTGCGCGTCGGCGTGCCCGACTATCCCGAGCGGGCGCTACGGGAAGCGCTTGCCAATGCCTTGATCCACCGCGACTACCAGCGGCTGGGGGCGGTGCATTTTCAGTGGCATCGGGATCAGATCGAGATCGTGAGCCCCGGCGGTTTTCCCGAAGGGGTGCGGCTCGATAACCTGCTGGTCACTGCGCCCCGACCGCGCAACCCCTTGCTTGCCGACGCGTTCAAGCGGGCCGGCATCGTCGAGCGCACCGCGCGCGGCATCGACACCATCTTTTACGAACAGCTGCGCAATGGCCGACCAGCACCCTCTTACGCGCGCAGCAACGAAGCGACGGTGAGCGTCGTCATTCCCGGCGGCGCGGCCAATCTCGACTTCGTGCGCCTGCTCGTGACCGAGGCCCAGCAGGGGCGCGACCTGGGGCTGGATGAACTGCTCATCCTCAACGCCCTGTGGCAGACGCGCAGTCTGACCACCGATGAGGCGTCGCGCCTGACGCAGAAGCCGGAGAGCCAAGCGCGCGCCGTGCTGCATCGGCTGCTCGAAGCAGGCCTCATCGAAGAACGCGGCCAGAAGAAGGGGCGCAGTTGGCACCTCTCCGCCGCCACCTACCGGCTGCTGGGCGACAAGGCGGGCTATGTTCGGCAGCGCGGCTTCGAGCCCCTGCAGCAGGAACAGATGGTGCTGCAATACGTGGAAAAGCACGGCCGCATCACACGCCGGGAAGCGGCGGAGTTGTGTCGGATTGGCCCGTATCAAGCGACACGTCTGCTGGCGCGGCTGGTCGAAGCCGGTCGCCTGAGTCGCCACGGCGAGCGCAAAGGAGCCTGGTATGAGCGGGGCGCAAAAATATGAGCGCGCGCATAAACCGACCCAGAGCGCTCATAAATTTGAGCGCCTGTCAAAACACCTGGCAGACGAGCGCCGCGATCGAGGCGAGTTTGCGCGAGCTGGGGTTTTGATCCACGGAAATAGCCTGATCGGCTATTTTTATAAAGCGATCCGTGTGAAAATAACGCGACCAGCTATTTTCACGACGGAAAGGAGCGAACCCTCACCATGCCGCGCGAAACGACCGGCCAGTGGGTGACCAGCGTCGCCGGTGGCGAGCCGGTGCGTGCGTTCGTCCCTTACCCCCTGCCGCCCGACCCGCCGCTCGTGCTCGATGCCGCGCGCCAGCAGCGCCTGGAACAGGCCCTGCTCGCCCTCGGACGTCTGGATGCCATCGCCGCCTTGCTGCCCGAGCCGGACATCCTCCTGTACGCCTACGTGCGGCAGGAAGCGGTGCTCTCCAGCCAAATCGAGGGCACGCAATCGTCGCTTTCCGACTTGCTGCTCTTCGAACTCGACCAGGCGCCCGGCGTGCCCTTCGACGACGTGGTGGAAGTCTCCAACTACGTCGCCGCTCTGGAACACGGCATGGCGAGGCTCGCCGAAGGTTTTCCGCTGTGCAACCGGCTCATCCGCGAGCTGCATGAAAAACTGCTGGCGCGCGGCCGGGGCGCGGGCAAAGCGCCGGGGGAATTCCGCACCACGCAAAACGGGATCGGCGGAACCCGCCCCGGCAACGCCGTCTTCGTTCCGCCCCCGCCGCAGGAAGTCGAGCGACTCATGGGCGAGCTGGAGCGCTTCCTGCACACAGAAAATGGCCCCGGCGCCCTGATCAAGGCCGCGCTTGCCCATGTGCAGTTCGAAACCATCCGCCCCTTCCTCGATGGCAACGGCCGCGTTGGGCGGCTCCTCATCGCCTTCATCCTTCATCACGAAGGCGTGTTGCGCCAGCCGCTGCTCTATCTATCGCTCTTTTTCAAGCGCCACCGCGCCGAGTACTACCGCCTGCTCGATGCCGTGCGCACGAGCGGCGACTGGGAAGCCTGGCTCGACTTCTTTCTCGAAGGCGTAGCCCTCACCGCGCAGACGGCCGTGGCAACGGCGCATCGGCTGCTCGAGCTGTTCGCCGCCGACCGCGCGCGCATTGTGCCCTTGGGCCGCGCTGCCCCCACCGTGCTGCGCCTCTTCGACGTGCTGCGCCACCGTCCAGTGGCCAACATCAAGCTGCTCGCCGAACAATCTGGCGTGAGCTTTGCCACCGCCGCGCGCGCCGTGCACACCTTGCAACAACTCGGCATCGTGCGCGAGATCACCGGCCGCGCACGCGAGCGGGTGTTCGCCTATGGCGCATACCTCGACCTGCTCGCCCAGGTGGACGAGGCATGAGGCCATCCTGGTTTGGGGAGACGGAACGATGACAAACTCGGCGCTGGCGGGACGGCAGGGGAAGGCGGTGTGGGGGGATGCGGCGATTGAAGCCAACTTGAAGGAGCTTGGGTATGGCGGATGAAGAGTTGCTTGGCCCTGCTCCTTACGGGTGGAATTACATCACTTTAGGCACAGCCTGCCAGCTTGGCGGTGGTGACATCCAGACTGGGCCTTTTGGCAGTCAATTGCATGCAGCGGACTATGTGCAAGTCGGCATCCCTTCAATCATGCCGCAGAATATTGGCGATAACCGAATTTTCGAAGATGGCATAGCACGCATCACACCTGAAGACGCCAAACGTCTAAGCCGCTACTTGGTTCGATCCGGAGACATCGTTTACAGCCGTCGTGGTGATGTGGAGCGACGTGCTCTAATCCGTGACCGCGAAGACGGGTGGCTGTGCGGCACCGGTTGCCTTCGTGTCCGGCTAGGTCCTTGCGGCCCTGATCCTCGTTACACATCGTATTACCTCGGACACCCCACCGTCCGAGAATGGATCGTCCGGCATGCTCACGGAGCAACGATGCCGAACTTAACAGGCCGTTGAAAAATCCCTCGCCACCCCCCGCGTCGGGCGGTACGATCTGAGGCCAACCGAGAACAACGCAGACGAGCACGATGAGAGGCAGTCAAGACTTCCAGGGGGCGATGTTCAGCTACATC
>NZ_VJOL01000088.1 GCF_007556705.1 Tepidimonas thermarum
GCGCCATCCAGTCCGTTCTCGAGCAAGATCGCATAAGCGGCTTCCAAGGGGTTGGTTTCGACTCGTATTGCCATGAGGGTTACACTCCTTTCTCGAAGTCATGGCGTCAGACCCACCCTCGCGCTGTCTGCTGGGCGGGGAGCGTAGGCGCGTAGCGCCGGAGATCCCCGCCCAGCAGACAACCGGCAAAATGGAATTTACAGAAAGAACGATACACAACTCATCAATATCAGGCCACCGTTCGTCGCCGGGGCTATAAGACGCCGTGCAAGACGTTCGAGACGCGCGCCGAGGCCGGGGCCTGGGCCGTGACGGTCGAGCGGTTCATGCCCAATGTCGTGGCGGGAACAGTCGATGCCCAGAGCCAGCGCGTGTTGCGTGTGCGCGGTGTGGCGTACCCTGTCGCAGACGGCACGCGGGCATGTGGTTTGCTAGGCCGTAGCCAACCCGTTCCCCGCAACCTGTCCTCGTTGCGTCACCTGATGAAAACCAGCCTGCACTTCCTGATCGAGGCCAAGCGCTGCGAGATGGCCGATCTGCAGCGGCTCATGCGAACCAGCAGCCTGGTGGACCGCATAGCCGGCCTGGTTCATGTGCTGCAGCGAGAGCGCGGTCTGACCAACCTGCACCTGGCCAGCGGCGGCAGCCGGGGGCGGGAGGCACTGGCCGAACAGCGCCGCGCCGCCGACCACCACGCACAGGCGATTCGCGCAGCCTTCGACGCCTTGGCCGACGATGCGCCCACGCTGCCCAACGGCACGCGGCTGTTTGCCCGGGTGGCCTACGCGCTGCAGGGCCTGGCCGCGCTGGAGCGCTTGCGCCAGCGGATCGACAACGGAGAACAGACACCGACGGCGGCCACGGCGGCGTACTCGCGGCTGATCGAAGGGTTGCTGGGTGTCGTCTTCGAGGCGGCCGACAGTGCCGCTGACCCGACCATCTCGCGCCACCTCGTCGCGTCGTTCAACTTCAGCCAGGGCAAAGAATTCGCGGGCCAGGAGCGTGCCGTGGGAGTGGCCGCGTTCGCCAGCGGCCGCGCGACCAGTGACGTGCAGCAGCGCCTGCTGTACCTGATCGAATCGCAGGATCGGTGCTTGAGCGTGTTCGCCGAGTTTTCCAGCGAACGCTTACGCACACATTGGCAGCAAGCCCAGCAGCACGAGGTGATGGCGCGCCTGGAGCGGCTGCGCCGGGTGCTCCTGACCACGCCGCCCGGACAAGCCCTCGATCCCGCCGACAGTCAGCGTTGGTTCGACGCCTGCACCCAGCGCCTCGACGCCATGCGCGGCATCGAGGCCGAACTCTTCACCGAGTTGCGGGTGCGCTGTCAGGACCGGCTCGACGCGGCGGCAGCGGAGCTCGGCACACTCGTTCAGCGCCTCAGTGCCGACTGCCAGGGCACCAACGAGCCCGACGAGGACTTCTTCGCTGAAGAAAGGTCCGGCACTCAGGTCCCTGCCGCCGAGGTCGCGAGCACCGACGCCACGCTGGCGCCGCAGGTCGGTCGCTCCGTGCTAGAACTGGTTCGCACCCAAACGCAGCGCCTGCAGACCATGAGCGCCGAGCTCGACGCCGTGCGCGCCAGCCTGAACGAGCGCAAGCTCATCGAACGAGCCAAAGGTCTGCTCATGGCCCACCGCCATCTGAGCGAAGACGAAGCGCACCGCATGTTGCGCGAAACCGCGATGAACCAGAACAAGCGCATGGTAGACGTGGCTGAGGCGGTGCTGGCCATGGCCAACGTGCTGCAGGCGCGCAGCCGCTGACGACGCTGCTGCACTGCACAAGAATTGTGCCTGCCGCCGCCTTGGCGGGCGCATGCACCAAGTTGGGGGGGCGGCCGGCGCAGGCATGCCAGCTGGGTGGGCCCTCCGCCGGGCAGAAATTTTCTTGAAAATTCAGGGCCCTTCACCCGTCACCGGGGCGCCCGGAACGGGCCTGGCACGCTACCTGCTTATACCCAGTCAAGGCATCGGGACCAACGGCGGTTCCGGCGCTCACAGTCTTCCCAGACACGGACAACGGCGTCCATTGCCGACCTGCACACCGCGGGTCTGGTGATGGGCGCCGTTTGCGTTTGGGGTTCGGGTTTCTCATCTGCAAGGAGTTGGACATGTCTGCAAACACCCCCACGACCGCCACCCCCGCCCCGGCCACCGCAAGCGCCGCCGCCAACACGCGCCGCGCATTCATCAAGAAAGGCGCAGCCGCGGCCACCGTCTTCTCCACCCTGGGTCACTGCGGTGTCTGGGCCGCCGGTTCCGACAAGCCCGAGAAGACGGAGGTGAAGATCGGTTTCATCCCGCTGACCGACTGCGCCAGCGTGGTGATGGCCAACGTGCTGGGCTTCGACAAAAAGTACGGCGTGACCATCGTCCCCACCAAGGAAGCGAGCTGGGCCGGCGTGCGCGACAAGCTGGTCAACGGCGAACTCGACATGGCCCATGTGCTGTACGGCCTGGTCTACGGCGGCATATGGGCACCGCCGGCCCCAAGAAGGACATGGCGGTGCTGATGAGCATCAACAACAACGGCCAGGGCATCACTCTGAGCAAGGCCCTTGCCGACAAGGGCGTGGTGGATGGCCCATCGCTGGCCAAGTTCATGGCTGCCAACCCGCGCGAATACACCTTCGCGGGCACCTTCCCGACCGGCACCCACGCCATGTGGATGCACTACTGGCTGGCCGCCGCGGGCATCAACCCGCTGTCGGGCGCCAAGCTGATCACGGTGCCCCCGCCGCAGATGGTGGCGAACATGCGCGTGGGCAACATGGACGGTTTCTGCGTGGGCGAGCCCTGGAACCACCGCGCCATCATGGATGGCATCGGCATCACGGCCAACACCACGCAGGACATCTGGAAGGACCACCCCGAAAAGGTGCTGGGCACCACCGCCGACTTCGTCAAAAAGTACCCCAACACCACGCGCGCCGTGATGATGGCCGTGCTCGAAGCCAGCCGCTGGATCGACGCCGGTCTGCAAAACAAGCTGAAGATGGCCGAGACCGTCGCGCAAAAAGCCTACATCAACACCAGCGTGGACGTGATCAACCAGCGCATCCTGGGCCGCTACCAGAACGGCCTGGGCAAGACCTGGGACGACCCCAACCACATGAAGTTCTTCAACGACGGCAAGGTCAACTTCCCGTACCTGAGTGACGGCATGTGGTTCATGACCCAGCACAAGCGCTGGGGCCTGATCAAGAGCCACCCCGACTACCTGACCATCGCCAAGCAGGTCAACCAGATCGACCTCTACAAGTCCGTCGCCAGCGCCATGGGCATCAGCGTGCCCAAGGACCCGATGCGCAGCAGCAAGTTGATGGATGGCGTGGTGTGGGACGGCAAGGATCCCGCCAAGTACGCCGACTCGTTCGCGATCAAGGCCTGACATCTCTAACAGGAGAAACCCATGGTTGCCGCTGTTTTTCATTCGCCGCTGGAGGCATCGCCCCCGCCTGCCGTCAGACCCACACCTTCGAACGCTGCCAAACCCATGACCGCCTCACAAGCCCAGACTGCCTCAGCCGCATCGGCGCAGAACAAACCTGCGCGTGACTTCCAGGGATTCTGGATGGCGGTGCTGCCGCCCATCATGGGTCTGGCGGCGCTGGTGCTGGTGTGGCATCTGATTGCCTCCACCACTGGCAGCGGCATTCCCCAGCCCGCCGAGACCTGGGCGCAGGCGGTCAAGGTGTTTTCCGATCCGTTCTACCGCAACGGCCCCAACGACCAGGGTATCGGCTGGAACGTCCTGTCGTCGCTCAAGCGCGATTGTGCAACCTCTTTTCTGTAAATTTCCGGTTGGGTGGTCATGACAACCGGGTTACAGGTTGAAGTTGAGATAGACCTTGCCGGTCAGCCACTCGTCGTCGAGTTCGGCGAGCATTGCGGAAACC
>NZ_VJOL01000089.1 GCF_007556705.1 Tepidimonas thermarum
GGGCGGGTTTTGCACCGCCGCGAGGGCACTTTGGGCGCCTCAGAGGCTGCCTTGGGGTGATTTGCGCTGACCTCACAGCGAGCGTGAGCGAGTGTGCGGTGTACGAGCTTTTTTGTTCAGTGGTTCCCAAGGGCAGCCGCCCTACCGCGACACCGCCCCGGCTGACGCACGGCTGGCGTGGGTCCGGATCTTTACAATAACGGGCATTTTGCCGCCAGCGCAATCGCTGGCCCTTGGCAGGGTGGCGCTGCACTGCGCCCCTGCCCTCATGCGGCGTGCCCATGACCTCGTTTGCCAAAGAAACCCTACCCGTCAGCCTCGAAGAGGAGATGCGCCGCAGCTACCTCGATTACGCGATGAGCGTGATCGTGGGGCGCGCGCTGCCCGACGCCCGCGACGGCCTCAAGCCCGTGCACCGTCGCGTGCTGTATGCGATGCACGAATTGGGCAACGACTGGAACCGTCCTTACAAAAAATCGGCGCGCATCGTCGGCGATGTCATCGGTAAATACCACCCGCACGGCGACAGCGCGGTCTACGACACGATCGTGCGCATGGCGCAGGACTTTTCGTTGCGCCACATGCTCATCGACGGTCAGGGCAACTTTGGCTCGGTCGATGGTGACGCCGCCGCGGCGATGCGCTACACCGAGATCCGGCTGGCCAAGATCGCGCACGAGATGTTGGCCGACATCGACAAGGAAACGGTCGATTTCGGGCCCAACTACGATGGCAGCGAGCGCGAGCCGCTGGTGCTGCCAACCCGGCTGCCCAACCTGCTGGTCAACGGCTCGGCGGGCATCGCGGTGGGTATGGCCACCAACATTCCGCCGCACAACCTCAACGAGGTGGTGGATGCCTGCCTGCACCTGCTGGCGCACCCACAGGCATCGGTGGATGAGCTGATGGACATCATCCCGGCGCCGGACTTTCCCACCGCTGGGATCATCTACGGCATCCAGGGCGTGCGCGAGGGCTACCGCACGGGACGCGGGCGCGTGGTCATGCGCGCGCGCTGCCACTTCGAAGACATCGACCGCGGCCAGCGGCAGGCGATCATCGTCGATGAGATCCCCTACCAGGTCAACAAAAAGGTGCTGCTGGAGCGCATTGCCGAGCTGGTGCGCGACAAGCGCATCGAGGGCATCAGCCACATCCAAGACGAGTCGGACAAGTCCGGGATGCGGGTGGTCATCGAACTCAAGCGCGGCGAAGTGCCCGAGGTGGTGCTCAACAACCTCTACAAGCACACGCAGCTGCAAGACACCTTCGGCATCAACATGGTGGCGCTGGTCGATGGCCAGCCCAAGCTGTGCAACCTCAAGGAGCTGCTCGACATCTTCCTGCAACACCGGCGCGAGGTCGTCACCCGCCGCACGGTGTTCGAGCTGCGCAAGGCGCGCGAGCGCGGGCACGTGCTCGAAGGCCTGGCGGTGGCGCTGGCCAACATCGACGAGTTCATCCGCATCATCCGTGAAAGCCCCACCCCGCCGGTGGCCAAGGCCGAGTTGATGGCACGCCGCTGGGACAGCGCGCTGGTGCGGCAAATGCTCACGCGCGCCCGCGCCGATGGCAGCGTGGTCAACGCCGACGACTACCGTCCCGAAGGTCTGGCACGGACCTACGGGCTGCAGGGCGACGGCCTGTACGCGCTGTCCGAGACCCAGGCGCAAGAAATCCTGCAGATGCGGCTGCAGCGGCTGACCGGCCTGGAGCAGGACAAGATCGTCGCCGAGTACAAAGAGGTCATGGCGCAGATCGACGACCTGCTCGACATTCTGGCGCGGCCCGAGCGGGTCACCGCCATCATCGCCGACGAGCTGCGCGCCATCCGCGCCGAGTTTGGGCAAACGGCCGCGGGCGCGCGGCGCAGCACCATCGAGCACAACGCGCAAGAGCTCGACACCGAGGACCTGATCGCACCCCAGGACATGGTGGTCACGCTCTCGCACGCGGGCTACATCAAAAGCCAGCCGCTGTCCGAATACCGCGCGCAGCGCCGCGGCGGGCGTGGCAAGCAGGCCACCGCGACCAAGGATGACGACTGGATCGACCAGCTCTTCATCGCCAACACACACGATTGGATTTTGTGCTTCAGCAACCGCGGGCGCCTGTACTGGCTCAAGGTGTGGGAGGTGCCCGCCGGCGGGCGCGGCTCGCGCGGGCGCCCAATCGTCAACATGTTCCCGCTGGCCGAGGGCGAGAAGATCAATGTCGTGCTGCCGTTGACGGGCGAGTTCCGCAGCTTTCCGGCCGACCACTATGTGTTCATGGCCACGGCGCACGGGGTGGTCAAAAAGACGGCGCTCGACGAGTTTGCCAATCCGCGCAAGGCGGGCATCATCGCGGTCGATCTGGACGAGGGCGACTACCTGGTGGGCGCCGCGCTGACCGATGGCCAGCACGACGTGATGCTGTTCAGCGACGCGGGCAAGGCGGTGCGCTTTGACGAAAACGATGTGCGCCCCATGGGCCGCCAGGCGCGCGGCGTCAAGGGCATGACGCTGGAGGAGGGCCAACAGGTCATCGCCATGGTGGTGGCCGAGGACGAAAGCCAAAGCGTGCTCACCGCCACCGAAAACGGCTACGGCAAGCGCACCCCCATCACCGAATACACCCGCCACGGCCGCGGCACCAAAGGCATGATCGCCATCCAGACCAGCGAGCGCAACGGCCGCGTGGTGGCGGCCACGCTGGTGCGACCCGATGACGAGATCATGCTGATTTCCGACCGCGGGGTGCTGGTGCGCACGCGCGTGGCCGAGGTGCGCGAAATGGGCCGCGCCACCCAGGGCGTGACGCTGATCAGCCTGGACGAGGGCGACCGCCTCAGCGGGCTGCAGCGCATCGCCGAGGACGATGGCGACGGCAGCGACGACGCCGCCAGCACCGCGGGCCCGGCCGCGTCCGACGACCAGGGTTGAGCCATGGCACGACCGTACAACTTCTCCGCCGGGCCGGCGACGATGCCAGAGAGCGTGCTGCGCCAGGCCGCCGCCGAGATGCTCGACTGGCACGGCTGCGGCATGGGCGTCATGGAAATGAGCCACCGCGGCGCGGCGTTTGGTGAGATCCTGGAGCAGGCGCAGGCCGACCTGCGCGCCCTGCTGGCGATTCCGCCGCATTTCCACGTGCTGTTCAGCCAAGGGGGAGCGCTGGCGCACAACGCCATCGTGCCGCTCAACCTGGCCGGGCGCCACCCCGAGCGGGCGATGGACTTCGTGGTCACGGGTGGCTGGAGCCAAAAATCGGCCCGCGAGGCGCAGCGCTACGGCGACGTGCACATCGCCGCCAGCAGCGCCGACGAGGGGTTCGTGTGCATCCCGCCGCCCCAGCAATGGCGGCTGCGTGAGCGCCCGGCGTACGTGCACCTGTGCAGCAACGAAACCATCCACGGGGTGGAATTCCACACCCTGCCCGACCTGGCTGCGCTGGGGTGTGACGCGCCGCTGGTGATCGACTTTTCCTCGCACGTGCTGTCGCGCCCGATCGACTGGGACCGCGTTGGACTGGCCTTCGGCGGCGCGCAAAAGAACATCGGCCCGGCCGGGTTGACGCTGGTGATCGTGCGCGAAGACCTGCTCGGGCACGCCCTGCCGATCTGCCCCACGGTGTTCGACTACCGCACCCTGGCCGAGCAACACTCCATGGCCAACACCCCTCCCACGTGGGCGATCTACGTGGCGGGGCTGGTGTTTCGCTGGGCGGC
>NZ_VJOL01000009.1 GCF_007556705.1 Tepidimonas thermarum
TTTCCGCAATGCTCGCCGAACTCGACGACGAGTGGCTGACCGGCAAGGTCTATCTCAACTTCAACCTGTAACCCGGTTGTCATGACCACCCAACCGGAAATTTACAGAAAAGAGGTTGCACAATCCGGCGACGATGCGCTAGGATGATACGCAACGCCTCAACCCCCATTGTCCCAATCAGCCCGATGGAAATACCCCAAACCACCGCTTCGTCCGCTGCGCCACGGTGTCTTGTGACCGGGGCCGACGGCTTCATCGGTTCGCACTTGGTTGAAATGCTCGTGGCGCGCGGTTTTCGTGTCCGGGCTTTGGCGCAGTACAACAGCTTCAACCACTGGGGCTGGTTAGAGGGTTTGCCCTGTCTGCCCGAGATCGACGTGCTCACCGGCGACATCCGCGATCCGCATTTTTGCCGCCGCATGGTCGAAGGGGTGGATATCGTGTTCCATCTTGCGGCGCTGATCGCCATCCCGTACTCCTACGCCGCCCCGGACAGCTATGTGGACACCAACGTGCGTGGCACGCTCAACATGTGTCAGGCTGCCCATGCCGCTGGGGTGAAGCGCTTCATCCACACCTCCACCAGCGAGGTGTACGGCACCGCGCGCTATGTGCCCATCGATGAGGCGCATCCACTGCAGCCCCAGTCGCCTTACAGTGCCTCGAAAATTGGCGCGGACGCCATTGCCATGAGTTTTTTCAGCAGCTTTGGTTTGCCGGTGACGGTGGCGCGTCCATTCAATACCTACGGGCCTCGCCAGTCCGCGCGTGCGGTCATTCCCACGATCATCAGCCAGATCGCCGCGGGCAGACGTCGCATCGAACTGGGCGACCTGCGGCCGACGCGGGACTTCAATTACGTCGAAGATACCTGTCGCGGCATGATTGCGCTGGCGGAGTGCCCCGGCGCCGTTGGGGAGGTGGTCAACATCGGTTCGAATACCGAAATTTCCATTGGCGAGACGGTGCATCTGATCCGCGAGCTCATGGGTAGCGATATTGAGATCGCGCAGGACGAACGCCGCTTGCGACCCAGCCAATCGGAGGTTTATCGTCTGTGGTGCGACAACCGAAAAATCGTACGGTTGACGGGCTTTACACCCCGGGTTTCCTTGCGCGAAGGGCTGATACGGACCATTGCCTGGTTTCGTGACGAGAACAACCTGCGCCGCTATAAAGTCGAGCTCTACAATGTCTGACGTGGGCGCTTTCATCCGTTTTGTGCGGGAGCTGTACGGGCAGCGCGAAGGCGCCATTGCGCTGCATGCCCCGACGATGGGCCAACGGGAGAAGGCGTGGGTCAATCAAGCGATTGACTCCACTTTCGTGTCCAGCGTGGGCGCGTTCGTGACGGAGTTTGAGCAGCGCATCGCCGCCTTCGTGGGTGCGCGGCATGCAGTCGCCACGGTCAATGGCACGGCGGCGTTGCATGTGGCGCTGCGCGTGGCAGGCGTGCAACCGGGCGACCTCGTGCTGACCCAGGCGCTGACGTTCGTGGCCACCTGTAACGCCATCACGTATTGCGGCGCCGAGCCGGTTTTCGTCGATGTGGAGGCCCCAACCCTGGGCATGGACCCGGAGGCGCTCGCGGCCTGGCTTGCCGACCATGCGGTGCTCGCAGCCGGTCAATGCGTCGAGCGCCAAAGCGGTCGTGTGATCCGCGCCTGTGTGCCGATGCACACCCTCGGCCATCCCGCGCGGGTCGATGCCATTGCGCAATTGTGTGGCCGCTGGGGACTGGCGTTGATCGAAGACGCTGCCGAGGCACTGGGCAGCTACCGCGCCGGTCGCCACGTCGGGACTTTTGGGCGGCTTGGGGCTTTCAGTTTCAATGGCAATAAGGTCATCACGACCGGTGGCGGTGGCGCCGTCGTGACAGACGATGAAGCGCTGGCGCGCTGGGCACGGCATCTGACCACCACCGCCAAGCGCGTGCATCCGTGGCTGTTCGATCACGACGAGGTCGGCTACAACTACCGCATGCCCAATCTGAACGCAGCCTTCGGCATCGCGCAATGGGAGCGCTTACCCGCTTTGCTGTCCAGCAAACGTCAGGTGGCGGACGCGTACCGCCAATGGGCGGATCGGCACGGCTGGTGCTTTGTGCAAGAGCCGTCTGACACTCGCAGCAACTACTGGCTCAATGCTTTTTGTCTGCCGGATCTGCAAGCACGGGACGCGTTTTTGCAGGCAACCAACGCTGCGGGTGTCATGACACGGCCGCTGTGGACGCCCATGCATCGTTTGCCGATTTACCAACGCTGTCGTCGTGGCGACCTGCCGGTGACGGAAAAGCTTTCCGATACCGTGGTCAATGTGCCGAGCTCGGCGCTGACCCAAGGGGATGAATGACATGACCGTCCGGCGCGTTGCAGTCGTGACGGGCACCCGAGCGGACTACGGTTTGCTCTATTGGATCATTCATGATCTTTATCAGGCCTCGGATTTTGAGCTTCAGCTCGTCGTCACCGGGATGCATTTGATGCCGCGATTTGGCCATACGATCGACGGTATTCGGCGTGACGGTTTTCCCATTGCTGCCACTGTGGATCTTGCGATGGTTGACGATAGTCCGCGTGTGGTCGCTCGCGCCATCGGGTTGGGCACTGCGGGTTTCGCCGACGTTTTTGCGGATCTGCACCCCGACGTCGTGCTGATTCTGGGGGATCGTTTCGAGGCGCTGGCGGCCGCCACCGCGGCATTCGCGCAGCGGGTGCCGATTGGCCATATTCATGGCGGCGAAGTCACCGAAGGTACGCTCGACGACGGCTTTCGGCACGCCATTACCAAGTTGTCGGCCTTGCACTTTACGGCTGCCGAACCCTATCGGCGCCGCGTGATCCAGATGGGGGAGATGCCCGAGCGTGTTTTCAATGTCGGGGCGCCAGGGCTGGAGCATTTTTTCCGCACGCCGCTGCTGTCCAAGCCGGAGCTCGAGCGGGAGCTGGGCTGCCCGTTGGACGGCGTCGTCTTTCTCGTTACGTTTCATCCCGCGACGCTCGATCCTGGCAGCCCCGCACAACAGTGCCAGGAACTGCTGGCCGCGCTCGATGCTTTTCCGCAGGCGCGCATCGTCTTTACCCTGCCCAACGCGGATCCTGGCGGACAGGCGATCATTCCCCTCCTCGAGGACTACGTTCGTCGCCATCCTGGGCGTTGCCGCCTGTATGCATCGCTGGGCCAGCAGCGCTACCTCTCGTTGCTGCGCCTGGTGGCGGCCGTGGTAGGCAACTCATCCAGTGGGGTGATCGAGGCACCCAGCGCAGGCTGCGCCACGGTCAACATTGGCGACCGGCAGCGCGGCCGCTTACGCGCAGCCAGCGTGATCGACTGTGCGCCACAGAGGCGCGACATCGAAGCCGCGCTTCGGCGCGTGCTGGACCCGGTGTTTCGGGCGACGCTTGCAGCGGTGCACAATCCCTACGGCTCGGGCGATGTCGCCGCTCGCATTCTGGCGGTCTTGCGCACGGTCGATCCACCGGGGTTGTTGCGGAAGCCGTTTTTTGACCTGGGGTGACGGAGCATGCACGACGATCGTTGTCCAGCGCATGTGCAGGTGATTGCCGAGGCCGGTGTCAACCACAATGGCCAACCGGAGTTGGCCTTCCAGCTGGTTGAGGCCGCAGCACAGGCCGGGGCCGATGTCATCAAATTCCAGACCTTTCAAGCCGAGCGCCTGGTGACTGCCACGGCACCCAAAGCTGCGTACCAACAACGCACGACGCGTGGGGACGAGTCACAGCTCGACATGCTGCGACGTCTGGAGCTCCCGCGGCAACTGCACCATGCGCTCAAATCCGACGCCGAGCGACGCGGGCTGCGCTTTTTGTCCACCGCGTTCGATGAGGAAAGTCTGCGCTTGTTGGTGGATGAGTTGGGGTTGTCGCTGCTCAAAATCCCCTCGGGCGAGCTGACCAACGCCCCCTTTCTGCTGCAGCACGCGCGCACGGCCGCGCAGCTGATCGTGTCGACGGGGATGGCCAGCCTGGGTGACATCGAACTGGCGCTTGGTGTCATCGCGTTTGGGTGCATCGCTGGCCCGCGCGAGCGGCCGGGCGTGTCCGCCTTCCGCGCCGCATACGCCTCCCGCGAGGGACGGCTGGCCCTGGCGCAGCGCGTCACCTTGTTGCACTGCGCCAGCGCGTATCCCGCGCCACCGGAAGCGGTCAACCTGCGCGCGATGGAGGCGATGGCCTGTGCATTCCATCTGCCCGTTGGCTACTCGGATCACACGCTGGGGATCGAGGTGGCGCTCGCCGCGGTGGCGCGCGGGGCCAGCGTGATCGAAAAGCATCTCACCATGGATCGACGGCTGCCGGGGCCGGATCATGCAGCCTCGCTCGAGCCCGACGCGTTTCGGGCGATGACACAGGGCATTCGCCTAGTGACCCTGGCGCTTGGGGACGGCATCAAGCGGCCGCAGCCACAGGAACTCGATACGGCGGCGGTGGCGCGCAAGAGTTTGGTGGCCAAAGCGCCCATTCAGCGTGGCGAACCCTTTTCTGCACAAAACGTGGCCATCATGCGGCCGGGGACGGGCATGTCACCGGTTCGGTACTGGGAGTTGCTGGATCGGGTTGCGTCCCGGGACTACGCTGCGGGTGAACTGTTGGATGAGTGAACGCATCGTCATCGTTGGCGCGGGGGGGCACGCCCGTGTGGTCCTGGACGTGCTGCGCCTGTTGGGCTGGGACGTCGCCGGGGTGCTAACCCCCGACCCACCAACGGGCTGCGTATGGGAGGGGGTGTCCGTGCTTGGCGATGACGCCTGGTTGGGCGAGCCGGGCGCAACGGGCTATGCGTACGCGATCGGCATCGGCGCGGTCCCAGGCAAGATGATGGCGCGGCGTGCGATGCACATGCGGCTTAGGCAACTCGGCGTTTGCATGCCCGCATTGATGCATCCCGCGGCGGTCGTGGCACGAACGGCCGCGGTGGCGTCAGCGGCGCAGATCATGGCTGGTGCCGTGGTACAGCCGGGTGTTCGCATTGGGGTCAACGCGTTGGTCAACACGGGTGCCAGGATCGACCATGATTGCACCATCGGTGCCCATGCCCATGTGGCCACGGCGGCCGTGCTGTGTGGGTCGGTTTTCGTGGGGGAGGGGGCTTTCATCGGCGCGGGTGCGGTCGTGCTGCCGGGTGTGCGCGTGGGGGAGGGGGCGGAAGTCGCCGCAGGCGCCACCGTCACACGCGACATCCCTCCGTGGCATCGGTATATTCCGGGGCGTCCCCTCAGAATGCTGGAGGTGCAGGCGTGATCACGGACTGGCAAGGGCTTTTGCTGCGACCGGACGACTCCATCCGGCGCGCGATCGAGGTCATCGACCGTGGCGCCAAGCGCATCGCGCTGGTGGTCGATGACAGCGGCCGTCTGCTTGGCACCGTCACGGATGGCGACATCAGACGAGGTCTGTTGCGCCACTTGGGCCTGGACGCCGCGGTCGTCGAGGTGATGAACCCGCAGCCGCGCGTCCTGCCGCAACATTACCGGCGCGAAGATGCGCTGCGTCTGCTTGGCAGCGCACAGGTGTTGCAGGTGCCCATTGTGGACGAGGCCGGTGCGCTGGTGGGTCTGGAGACCCTGACCGATCTGCTCAAGCGCCCGCGACTGGAGAATCCTGTGTTCCTCATGGCCGGCGGCTTGGGCACGCGGCTGCGTCCTTTGACGGACCACTGCCCCAAGCCCATGCTTCCCGTAGGCGGCAAGCCGATGCTGGAACACATCCTGCAGGACCTGATCGATTACGGCTTCTATCGCTTCTACATCTCGGTGCACTACCTGCGCGAACAGGTCATCCAGCACTTCCAGGATGGCAGCCGCTGGGGGGTTTCGATCCAATACGTGCACGAAGATCAGCCACTGGGCACCGCCGGTGCGCTGGGCCTGTTGCCCAAGGACGCCGTGCAGCGTCCGGTCATCGTGGTCAACGGCGATATCATGACGCGCGTCAACTACGAAGCTTTGTTGCAAGACCACGACCGCCACACGCCCGCCGCGACCGTGTGCACACGCCAATACGACTTTCAAGTGCCCTACGGGGTCATCGAGCACGACGAGCAGCGCATCACCAACATCGTCGAAAAACCGGTGCACCACTTTTTCGTCAGCGCCGGCATCTATGTGCTGGCACCGCAAGTGGTGCATCACATGACGCCGCAGACCCGCATCGACATGCCCGATTTGCTCAAGCGGCAAATCGATGCGGGGCGCGAGGTGCGCATGTTCCCCGTGCACGAGTATTGGCTCGATATTGGGCGCATGAGTGATTTCGAGCTGGCCCAGCGTGACGTCCGCCAGGTGATCGACCGTGGTTGACGGCAAGGGGCGGGTGGTCGCACTCATACCGGCGCGCGGCGGCAGCAAAGGCGTGCCGGGCAAAAACCTGCGGGACTTGGGCGGCAAACCCCTGGTGGCGTGGACGATCGAGGCCGCTCGCCAAGCCGAGTGCATTGACGAGGTGGTGGTGT
Source organism: Tepidimonas thermarum (assembly GCF_007556705.1). Classification (GTDB taxonomy): domain Bacteria; phylum Pseudomonadota; class Gammaproteobacteria; order Burkholderiales; family Burkholderiaceae_C; genus Tepidimonas; species Tepidimonas thermarum. The sequence goes on from NZ_VJOL01000009.1 coordinate 6,472, forward strand.
CCTCGGACGATAACGCCATCCTGAAGGTGGCCCGTCAGTGGGGTGCGGCGGTGCCGTTTGTGCGGCCCGCGGCATTGGCACGTGACGATACGCCGGGCATCGACGTGGTGCTGCACGCGTTGGAGCAGCTGCCCCACGCGCACTGGGTGGTGCTGCTGCAGCCCACATCGCCCTTGCGGACAGCGCAGGACATCGAAGCGGCGGTGGCCCGCTGTTGGGAGGCGCGTGCGCCGGCCTGTGTCAGCGTCAGCGAGGTCGATACCCCGCCCGGGTGGATGTTTCGGCTCTCCGACGATGGACGGCTGCGCGCCATCCTGCCGGAACGCGAGCGCCCGCTGCGGCGCCAGGACGCGCCGACGCTGTATGCACTCAACGGAGCGGTGTACGTCGCACGCGCCGATTGGCTGCGCCACGCGCGCACCTTTTTGACCGACGAGACGGTTGCGTACCGGATGCCGCCGGAGCGATCCATCGACATCGACACGCCGCTGGACCTGATGATTGCGGCGTGCCTGATACGCGAGCGGCAACGCGGCGGCGGCGTTTGAAAGCGCCGCCTGCGTTGTGCCGCCTCACCCTTGCAGCAGCCGCAACACGTTCTGCGGCAGCTGGTTGGCCTGGGCGATCATGGCGGTGCCGGCCTGCTGCAGGATCTGCGTGCGGCTGAGGTTGGCGGTCTCGGCCGCGAAGTCGGCGTCCATGATGCGGCCGCGGGCGGCCTGCTGCTTCTCGATGCCCACGCGCAAGTTGGTCATGATGTTTTCGAAGCGGCTCATGTAGGCCCCCATCTCCGCGCGGCGCGCCACGATGCCCTGGATGGCCGTATCCAGGGTTCCCAGGATAGACGCAATATTAGACGGTATAGCGCTCGCGGAGATGGAGAAGCCACTAGCCATCGCAGAACCAACGCCAGAAAGTCCAGCCAGCGAGTTCAGTGTAAAGCTGATCGTCTGCCCCCCTTGCGCGCCGATTTGAAACACAAAGCTACCCGCCTGGGAGCCCAATATCTGTCGGCCGTTGAAGTTCGTTTGTTCGCCAATGCGCCGGAGTTCCTGCGAGAGCTGACGAAACTCCTGGTTGATGTTGATGCGCTCTGCGCCACCGTTGGTGCCGTTGCCGGCGCGCAGGGCCAGATCGCGCATGCGCTGCAGCACGTCGGTGACCGTGGACAGGGCGCCGTCGATGACCTCCACCATGGAGAGCGCATCGGCCGTGTTTTGCAGCGCGACGGTCATGCCGCGTGCCTGGCTGTTCATGCGCTCGGCAATGCCCAAGCCCGCTGCGTCGTCTTTGGCGGTGTTGACCCGCAGCCCCGACGACAGGCGTGCCATCGTGGTCTGCAGCGACTGCATGTTGTTGATGGTGTTGCGCTGGGCATTCAGCGACATCACGTTGGTGTTGATGGTCAGGGCCATGGTGCGCTCCTAGCGGTGGTTCCGGGGAATCAGCGGCCTGGCGTGCGGTTGGGGCTCGTCCAGCGCCTCCATGGCCGTAATGATCGGAGCGCCTGAAAAAAACAAAGCCCCGATAAACGGGGCTGGCTCATGGCTGTTCGTGCGACCGTTCAGCTCTTACGTGTGTTCCAGCTCGCCAGCTGCTGGTTGATGAAGTTGCTCAGGCCGCTGTAGCCGGCCATTTTGGTGTCCAGCATGGTGTATTGGGCGCGCAAGGCGGCCTCGGTGCGCTGCACGCGCTCGTTGATGCGGTCGATCTCGGCGTTCTTGCGCTTGATCGTCTCTTGCAGACCACGCTCACGGCTGCTGGCGGCCCCACTTGCGGCCAACGCATCCTGCGCAAAGCTCTTGAGCCGTTGCGCGATGCCGCTGCCACCCAGCAGCCCGGCCAACCCGTTGGGGTTGTTCAATGCGGTGGCGAGCTGGCTGCTGTCCAGGGTGAGCAGACCCTCGCGGTCAAAGCGGATGCCCGCCTCGTTGAGCGTGGCGGGGGTATTGCCGCTGACGGTGTCCCCTGCGATGCGGCGCAGCATGGTCAAAATGCCGATGGCCGCCGAGTCCCCGCGCAGGGGGCCGTTGCCCCCGCCGGTGGGGTCGCTGCGTGTCAGGTCCTTGATCGTGCGGCTTAGCTCGTTGAAAGCGTCACGAAATGCCTCCACCGCCTTTTGCATGCCCTCGCGGTCATCTTCCACGGTCAAGGTCACAGGCTGGGCGGTTACAGCTTTGGCGGTGAAGGTCACGCCCGCCAGCGTGTCAGAAAAGGTGTTGCTTGCCGACGAAACGGCGATGCCTTCCACGGTGATCTGGGCGTCGGTGGCGGGCTGCACCAAGGTCTGACCGTCTGCGAAACCGCCGGCATCGTAGTAGGCCAAACGTCCCAGCCCGGTGCTGGTGTCGGTGATCAGGGTATCGGTGGCGTCGAAGGCGACCAATTCGAAGCCGTTGGCTTGCCCCGTGTCGGCGCCGCGCACCACCAGCTGTTCGGTGCTGCCGCTGCGCACCACTGCGGCGCGCACACCCGCGTTGGCGCTGTTGATCTTGCTGGCGATCGTCGCTAGCGTGTCGGTGGCCGATACGCTGATGCTGACCGGGGATCCCGACCCCGCAACAAACCCCGTTGGCCCCCACTGTCCCAGTCGGATTTCGAGTCGGCCCGCTTGGCCCACTGTCTCGCCCGTGTTGAACGCTTGCGTGCGTGTGCTTTGCGCCTGCGCCAGCGCCAAGACTTCCACCTGGTACTGCCCCGTGACCGCGCCGGTTTGCGCGGTCACAGCAACACTCTCGGGGGCGCTGGAGCGCGCGACCTGTGCCTGCCAGGTGGCGCTGGCGGCCAGTTTGGCCGCGGCGTCCTGCAGTTTGGCCAGCCCGCCCTTGATCTGCCCCCACGCCGATACCGACGACTGAAGCGACCCGATTTGCGACTGGATGTTGGCAATCGGCTTGCGTTCCAGCGCGACCAGCTGGGAGACGATGCTGTTGACATCAAGGCCGCTGCCGACCCCGGGGGAGGAAATGGCCATGGCGTGCTCCTATATGGCAGTGATCCCCTTTTTATACCGGGGACCGACCGCTTGCAAGGGGGCGATGAACGGGGTGCGGGCCATCCTTTACAGCGGACCGAGGCCGACCGTTGGGACGGCCGGCCTCAGGCGCGCGGTGTGGCGGGTGTTACCGCAACAGTGCCAGCACGTTTTGTGGCAGCTGGTTGGCCTGGGCGATCATGGCGGTGCCGGCCTGCTGCAGGATCTGCGTGCGGCTGAGGTTGGCGGTCTCGGCCGCGAAGTCGGCATCCATGATGCGGCCGCGGGCGGTGGTCTGTTTTTCGATGCCCACGCGCAGGTTGGTCATGATGTTTTCGAAGCGGCTCATGTAAGCCCCCAACTCAGCGCGGCGGCCGACGATCGATTGGATAGCAGTGTCGAGTGCGCCCAAAATGGCGCTGATGCTGGCGGCGGAGGCAGTGCTTGAGATCGACAAGTTATTCACGATAGAGTTCACACCAGAGGCAGTGCCCAGACTGGCAAACGTGATTGACAAAGTTTGTCCGCCCTGCGCGCCGATTTGGAATACGTACGAATTGGCACTCGCGCCGAGGATCGCCCGACCGTTGAAATTGGTTTGGTCGCGAATCCGTCCCAACTCAGAGGCGAGCTGACGAAACTCCCGGTTGATGTTGACACGTTCTTTCGTACCGTTGGTGCCGTTGCCCGCGCGCAGCGCTAAGTCGCGCATGCGCTGCAGCACGTCGGTGACCGTGGACAGGGCGCCGTCGACGACCTCCACCATGGACAGCGCATCGGCCGTGTTTTGCAGCGCGACGGTCATGCCGCGCGCTTGGCTGTTCATGCGTTCGGCAATGCCCAAGCCCGCCGCGTCGTCTTTGGCCGTGTTGATGCGCAGCCCCGACGACAGGCGTGCCATCGTGGTCTGCAGCGACTGCATGTTGTTGACGGTGTTGCGCTGCGCGTTCAAAGAAATCGGATTGGTATTGATGGACAGGCTCATGACGGTCGCTCCTGTGTGAAAAAGCCCGGGTAGTTCCGCGCAGCCGGCCCCGTGCCGACCGCTGTTGAACCGTGTGCTATCCGGTTGCCTGCTATATCGGGCGCGGTGGCGCGAACTTGAGGGTCACCGCCCGTTTTTTTGCGCGATGGCCCACTGGCCCCAGGGCGGCGCGGTGGTCCCTACAATCACCCCACCGATGAACGGCGCCACCCAATCCCCCGTCCCCCTGCCCACCGAGCAGTTGCGCGTGGGCATGACGCTGCCGTTTACGCTGCTCGACGCGGCGGGGCGCACGTTGCTGGCCAAGGGCCAGCGCATCGAGGACGAGCAGCAGCTGCGCCTGCTCAAGGAACGGCGGCAGGTGTTCGTGCCCTTTGAGGAGTCGGAGCTGGCCGTCAAGGTGATGATGACAGGCTTGCTGGAGCTGGACCGCCGCGGCGCAGCGATCAAGGACTTGGACCGCTACGTCCGGCTGGATGGCGACACCGCGCCGGAGGCCGAGCCGCTGCGGGGCACGGTGCCGGAGCAGTGCGCCGAGGTGGCAGCGCGCCTGCGCCGGTTGTTGGCGGCGATCGAGCAGGGTGCGCTTGCGCCGTCCGACGCCCCCGCGCGCTGGCAGCGCCTGTGGTGGGATATCGAACAGTTGGTGGCCCACGATGCGTTGGCGGATACCACGGTGCTGGTGCTGACCTACCGGGTCTGCATCAGCCCGGCCGACTACAGCGTGCTGCACGCGCTGCAATGCGCGGTGTTGGCCCGTTTGCTGGCGCCGGTGCTGCGGTTGGGCGATGCCGAGGCGCGCGCCCTGGTGTTGGCCACGGCGAGCATGAACGTGGCCATGCTGCGGCTGCAGGACGCGCTGGCCCAGCAGACGGCGCCGCCGTCGCCCGCGCAGCGCGCGCAGATCGACGCGCACGCCGCCGAGGGCGTCAAGCTGCTGCGCGCAGCGGGCATCGACGATCCGCTGTGGCTGGAGGCGGTGCGGCTGCACCACGCGCCGTTACCACCGGGTGTTGCGTTGGCGCAACGTTCGCCGGCCCAGCGGTTGGCGCATGTGATGCAGGTGCTGGACCGCTACACCGCGTCGATGAGCCCGCGCGCGAGCCGACCCGGGCGCACCGCCAAGGATGCGGCGCGCACCGCGATTTTGTTTCGCACCGGGGGCACGCAGGACGAGGTGGGGCTGGCCCTGGTGCAGCGCCTGGGGATGTACCCGCCGGGGACCTTTGTGCGCCTCAAAGGGGGGAGCTGGCCCTGGTGCTGCGCCGTGGCGCCCGTGCCGCGACGCCGGTGGCGGCCGTGGTGGTCAACCGCGCGGGCGAGCCGCTGGGCAGCCCCAAGCTGGTCAACACCGCGCGCCCGGATTACGAGGTGAGCGATCCGGTGCCGGGGTCGTCGGTGCGCGCGCGCATCGATTTGGAGGAGATGGCCAAGCTGCTGGCGTTTTCGCGCACGCCCGCAGCGGGCATGCCCTAGAGGGGCCGGCGGGAGCGGGCATGGCGCCGCGCGAGCACACGGCATACGTTTGGCTGCCGTGGCGCGAGGCGGCGGATCGCTGCTTTTCGCCGTCCAACGCCGAGGCCATTCTGTGGCTGCCGCGGTTGGCGGTCAGGGAATGACGCCCGTATCGTGCAGCCGCAGCCTAGGAGGACTACCACGTGCGCGGCTCGAAGCCGGGCTGGTTTCTCAGCACCACGTCGTCATCGGCTTGCACCAGCACGTACAGGCCTTGCTTGTCGGCGTAGCGCACCACCTCATCGGGCGCCCCCATGGCCGCGACCGCACCGTGAAGCTGCTTGTCGGCGTACTCGGGGAAGGCTGCCTTGAGGCGCCCCAGGCGATCCAGGTGCTCATCGACATCGTCGGTGGTCAGGCGGCTTTTGCATTCCACGGCAATGGCGTGGTCGCCGTTGATCACCAACAGGTCGATCTCCATCGTCGTTTGGCCCGCGTCGTTGCGCGCGCGGACGTTGGGCATCACCCGGTGCACGGGGATGCCCCGTTCTTGAAAAAGGCGCACCACGGCAGGCTCGACCATGTCCTGCACAAATTGCCCCAAGCGGTTGCCCAGGCGCCCCAACTGACGTTCGAGCGCGCGGATCCGGCGGTCCGTCTCTTTGCCCGATTCGCGCAAGTCGCGGATAAGGCGGTCGGTCTCCTGCATGCGGCGATCGGTTTCCTGCATGCGACGGTCGGTTTCCTTGCCCTGTTCGGCAAGGCCCAAGATCATCGCTTTGAGATCGTCCCATGAGATGTCGGCAGCGGTGGTCATGGTGTGGCGCTTGCGTCGCGGAGGCGAAGACTGCTGTTGGATTCTATCGTCGCCACCCGAGTTCAGGTGTGCACAAGCCCAGACGCCGCCTGTCGTGGCCGCTGCCCAAGCGGTAGCCAGTCAACCGCCTCCGCTCGGGGGCGAATTGCTGGCATCATCCGCGCATGACGACGCTGCGCGTGGCCACCTACAACATCCACAAGGGGGTGCAGGGGGTGGGGCCGCTCAAGCGGCTGGAAATCCACAACCTGGGCCGCGCGGTGGCGGCGTTGCAAGCCGATGTGGTGTGCCTGCAGGAGGTGCGGGCCTACCACCGGCGGCTGCAGCACCGCTTTGGCCACTGGCCGGCGGGCGATCAGGCGCAGTTTTTGGCCCCGCCGGGTTACCACGCCGTGTACCGCACCAACGCCGTCACCCGGCACGGGGAACACGGCAACGCGGTGCTCAGCCGCTTTGCGGTGCTGGCGCACGGGCACCAGGATGTGTCCGATCACCGCTTCGAGCAGCGCGGCTTGCTCCATGTGGCGCTGGCAGTGCCCGGCGGGGGCACGGACCTCGGGGTCGCGGGGGCGGCCCGGCCGTTGGCTGCGCCCGCGTCCGCGCAGACGGTGCACGTGATCGTGGTGCACCTGGGCCTGATCCACGCCAGCCGCCAGCGGCAGGTGCAGGCGCTGGGGCGGTTCATGGCGGCCCATGTGGCGCCGGATGCGCCGTTGATCGTGGCAGGGGACTTCAACGACTGGGGTGAGCGCCTGCACGACGCGCTGGCGGCGCTGGGCTTGCGCAGCGCGGCGCAGCGCGTGCCCACCTTTCCGTCGCGCTGGCCGCTGCTGCCGCTGGACCGCATTTACGCGCGCGGGCTGACGGTGCGGTCGCTGGCCACGCCCCATGGCGGCGGCTGGGGGCGTTGGTCGGACCACCTGCCCCTGATCGCGGAGCTGGAGCTGCCATGAGCGCCGGGTTGCGGCCAGGCCACCGCCTGCGCCTGCTCGAAGGCGCGCGGGCGCTGTTTCCCGCCATGGTGCAGGCCATGGACCGCGCGCGCCACCTGGTGCATGTGGAGACGTACATCTTTTACTTTGCCCACGACGCCCTGGCCGTGGCCGAGGCCATGGAGCGCGCCGCGCGGCGCGGCGTGACGGTGCGGCTGGTGGTCGACGCCATCGGCACGCCGCAGGTGCCGCTGGCGTGGCAGCAGCGCTTTGCGGCCGCGGGCGTGCAATGGCGCACCTACGCGCCCCTGGGCCGGCTCGGGCTGCTCATCCCCAGCCGCTGGCGGCGCCTGCACCGCAAGCTGTGCGTGGTCGATGGCATGGTGGGCTTTTGCGGCGGCATCAACCTGATCGACGATTGCGACGACGTGGTGCTGGGCCGCCTGGCAGCGCCACGCCTGGACTACGCGGTGGAGGTCAGCGGCCCACTGGTGGGCGACATGTTGGCGACGATGGAGCGCCTGTGGTGGCGGCTGGTGGCGGTGCGGCAGGCGCGCGCGCGGCACTTTCGCGCGGCCTGGCAGGCCTGGCGCAGCGCGCTCGACAGTGGCGAGTTGCAAGCCTGGTGGGGTGGATGGCTGGCGCAGCGCGATGCCGATGCTGCCAATGCGCCGTCCGTGCACGGGGCAGCGGCCGCCGTGTTGTGGCGCGACAACGTGCGCCACCGGCACGACATCGAGCAGGCGTACCTGCAGGCGATTGCCCGCGCGCGGCGCGAGGTCGTCATTGCCAATGCCTATTTCATTCCAGGCCGGCGTCTGCGCCGTGCGCTGGCGCAGGCCGTAGCGCGCGGGGTGCGCGTGCGCCTGCTGGTGCAGGGCAAGTACGAGCGCTTTTTGCAATACCACGCGCCGCGCCCGGTGCACGCATGGCTGTTGCGCGCGGGGGTGGAAATCCACGAGTACGCCCCCAGCGCGCTGCACGCCAAGGTGGCGGTGGTGGACGAGCACTGGGCCACCGTGGGGTCCACCAACCTCGACCCCATCAGCCTGCTGTTGGCGCGCGAAGCCAACGTGGTGACCACCGATGCCCGCTTTGCCCGCCACCTGCGCGCGCGGCTGGACCACCTGATGCGCACCGCGGGCGTGGCGCTGGACCACGCGGCCTTGCAACGCCGCCCCTGGCACGAGCGCCTGCGCGACTGGGTGGCCTTTGCGGTGATGCGCGCCGTGCTGTTTTTGACCGGGCACCGCTACTGATGGTGGGGTTGCATGGTCGGTGTTAGGATGGCGCCATGCTCATGAAAGCCCCCGAGACCATGACCGACGATACCCGTCCCGACGAGGGCGTGCCGGTTTCCGTGCGCATCCGCGAGCGGATCCAGGCCGCGCGCAAGCGCTTCCACGCCAACGACAACATCGCCGACTTCATCCAGCCCGGGGAGCTCGAGCAGCTGCTCGACGAGGTGACCGAAAAAATGCAGGCCGTGCTCGATGCCATGGTCATCGACACCCGCAACGACCACAACACCGAGGACACCGCCCGCCGCGTGGCCAAGATGTACCTCAAGGAGGTGTTCGCGGGCCGCTACGTGCAGGCGCCCACGATCACCGAATTCCCCAACGCCGAGCACCTCAACGAGCTCATGATCGTGGGGCCCATCACGGTGCGCAGTGCCTGCAGCCACCACTTCTGCCCGGTCATCGGCAAGGTGTGGATCGGCATCATGCCCAACGAGCACACCAACGTGATTGGGCTGAGCAAGTACGCGCGGCTGGCCGAGTGGGTGATGGGGCGGCCGCAAATCCAGGAAGAGGCCGTGGTCCAGCTGGCCGACCTGATCCAGGAAAAAACCCAGCCCGACGGGCTGGCCATCGTGATGGAGGCCACGCACTACTGCATGGCCTGGCGCGGCGTCAAGGACATGGACAGCCGCATGATCAACTCGGTGATGCGCGGGGTGTTTTTGAAGGATGCCAACCTGCGCCGCGAATTTTTGTCGTTGATCCCGCGGGGTTGAGGCCATGCTGGTGCGACTGCTCTATGTCAGCCGGGCGGTGGACCCGGACACGTCGGCGGCGATCGAGTCGATCCTGGCCTCGGCGCGGCGTCATAACCTGCACAACGGCATCACCGGCATTCTGTGCTACGGCGGCGGCATCTTTTTGCAGGCCATCGAAGGCGGGCGCGGCGCCGTCAACCGTCTGTACAAGCAGATCATCGAGGACCCGCGCCACAAGGACATCGAGCTGCTGCTCTACGAAGAGATCACCGAGCGGCGCTTTGGCGGCTGGACCATGGGCCAGGTCAACCTGACCAAGCTCAACACCTCGATCGTGCTCAAATACTCCGAGCGGCCCGAGTTCGACCCCTACGCCGTCTCGGGCCAGGTGTCGCTGGCGCTGCTGGAAGAACTGATGGCCACGGCCAGCATCATCGGCCGCATCTGAGGCGCGCGTGGCGGTCACGCCGTCGGGGTCTGCGGCGCTGCGCCCACGGTTGCTGGGGTGCGACTTCACCAGCGCGCCGTCGCGGCGCAAGCCGATCGTGCAGGCGCTGGGCCGTCTGGTGGGCGACCCGGGGCGTGGCCAGCAGGTGGTGCTGGACGGGTGGGTGCGGTTTGCGTCGCTGACGGCGTGGGCCGATGCCCTGGCCGAGCCGGGCCCCTGGGTGGGCGGTTTTGATCTGCCCTTCGGGCTGCCGCGGCCGCTGGTGCAGGCGCTGGGCTGGCCGACCGACTGGCGCGCCTGCCTGGCCCACTACGCCGCTCTGGACCGCACGCAGATCCGCGACACCTTTGCCGCCTACTGCGCGGCCCGGCCGGCCGGGGCCAAATTTGCCCACCGGGCCACCGACGGCCCCGCCGGCGCCAGCCCCAGCATGAAGTGGGTCAACCCGCCGGTGGCCTTCATGCTGCACGCGGGGGTGCCGCGCCTGCTGGATGCGGGGGTGGCCTTGCCCGGCCTGTACCAGCCGCCGGGCGGTGGTGACCGGGTCGCGCTGGAAGCCTACCCGGGCCTGCTGGCGCGCAGCGTGCTGGGCCGGCGCCCCTACAAGAGTGACGCACGTGCTAAGCAGACGCCCGAGCGCCTGATCGCCCGCAAGGATCTGCTGCACGCCCTGGAGAGCGGCACAGCGCCGCTGTTGGCCGCCGCCGGGCTGCGGCTGCGCGTCAGCCATGCGCAGCACGATGCGTTGGTGGCCGATGCCAGCGGCGACACCCTGGATGCCGTGCTGTGCCTGCTGCAGGCCGTCTGGGGGCTGCAGCAGCACGAAGCCGGTCACCCGCTCTGGGGGCTGCCGGCGTTCGATCCGCTGGAAGGGTGGATCGTGACCGCGGGCGAACCGGCCGCCGCCGTCACGCCAGGGGGTGGCGCGCGCCGCACACCGGGCAGTCGGGGTGGCGGGCCAGTTCCACCTCGGTAAACGCCAGGCCGCGCCCATCGAGCATGAGCAGCCGCCCCACCAGGCGCGAGCCCAGCCCGACCAAGAGCTTGAGCGCCTCGGCCGCCTGCATCGTGCCGATCATGCCCACCAGGGGTGCGAACACGCCCATGGTTGCGCAGCGCGTCTCCTCCAGCCCCTCGGTTTCCGGGAACAAACAGGCGTAGCAGGGCGAGTGCGCCCCACGCGGGTCGTACACCGACAGCTGGCCGTCAAAGCGGATGGCCGCCCCGGACACGAGCGGCACGCGGTGCCGCACGCTGGCGCGGTTGATCAGGTGGCGGGTGCGGAAATTGTCGGTGCAGTCCAGCACAACGTTGGCGCCCGGCAGCACGGCGTCCAACAGCGCGTCATCGGCACGTTGCACAAGGGCGTCGACGCGCACCTCCGGGTTGATGGCGTGCATGGCCACCTGGGCCGACGCCGCTTTGGGCAGGCCCACGCGCGCCAGGTTGTGGGCGATTTGGCGCTGCAGGTTGGTCGCGTCCACCGCGTCGTGGTCGATCAGCGTGATGCGACCCACCCCGGCGCTGGCCAGGTACAGCGCCACCGGCGAGCCCAGACCGCCGGCCCCCACGACCACCGCGTGGGCGGCGAGCAGCCGCTCCTGCCCCTCGATGCCGATCTCATCCAGCAGGATGTGGCGCGAGTAGCGCAGCAGCTGCTCGTCGGTCATGGGCCGCCCTGGGTGATGTCAGTTGTCGGTTTTGGTGGGGCGCTCAGCCGCCGTCTTGCTCGCCGCCACCGGCAGCCCTTTGAGGCGGTTGAGCGCCTGCTGCAGCTGGAAGTCCTTGTCGGAGCCAAACTCCGGCAACAACCGCGCGCCGGGGTTTTTGCGCTGTTCTTCCTCCAGGCGCTGGCGGGCCTGTTCGCGTTCGCGCTCGCGCTGGCGCTCGGCCTCGCGCTCGGCGTCGGTGAGCGCGCGCTCCTGTCCGTTGCTCAGGTGCTTTTCCAGATCGGCCTCGCGCGTGCGCAGGGCCGCAAACAGGTTGCCTTCGGGCGTTTCATCCACCCACACGTCGGGCACGATGCCCTTGGCCTGGATCGAGCGCCCGCTGGGGGTGTAGTAGCGCGCCGTGGTGAGCTTGAGCGCCGTGTCCGGCCCAAGTGGGCGCACCGTCTGCACCGACCCCTTGCCGAAGGTCTGGCTGCCCATGATGGTGGCCCGCTTGTGGTCCTGCAAGGCGCCGGCGACGATTTCGCTGGCCGACGCCGACCCCTCATTGACCAGCACCACCAGCGGGATGCGCTTGAGCAGCCCCTGGGTTTGCACGGTCAGACGGCTGATCGGGTCGGTGCTGGCGCGGCGCAGGTAGTCGCGCGGGTTGGCGCGGTAGGTGGCTTTGCTTTCTTCGAGCTGGCCATTGGTGGTGACCACGACGGCGTCTTCGGGCAGAAAGGCCGCCGACAGGCCCACCGCCGCATCCAGCAGGCCGCCCGGATCGTTGCGCAGGTCAAGCACCATGCCCTTGAGCGCCGGCTCGGCGCGCACGATTTCCTCGACCTTGCGCGCAAAGTCCTCCAGCGTGCGCTCCTGGAACTGCGACACCCGCACCCAAGCGTAGCCGGGCTCGACCACCTTGGCGCGCACGCTCACGGTCTTGATTTCCTGGCGCGTGATGGTCACCGGGAACGTGCGGTTTTCGTCGCGGCGGAAGATGGTCAGCGTCACCTTGGTGTTGGGCTCGCCGCGCATGCGCTTGACCGCGTCGTTGATGGTCAGGCCCTTGACCGGTGTGTCGTCGATCTTGGTGATGAGGTCGCCGGCCTTGAGGCCGGCACGAAAGGCGGGCGAATCCTCGATCGGGGAGACGACCTTGACCAGGCCATCTTCCATCGTGATTTCGATACCGACACCCACGAAGCGCCCCGCGGTGCCTTCGCGGAATTCCTTGAAACTCTTCTTGTCGAAATACTGCGAATGCGGGTCCAGCGAGGACACCATGCCGGCGATGGCGTCGGTGATGAGCTTTTTCTCGTCAACCGGCTCGACGTAGTCGGTCTTGATCATGCCAAAGACCGCCGCGAGCTGTTGCAGCTCTTCCAGCGGCAGCGGCGCCAGGCTGGCGCGCGCCGTGGCCTGCAGCTGCACTGTCGTCAACGCGCCGGCCAGCGCACCCAGCGCGATCCAGCCAGCGATTTTGAGTTTGTGCCCCATGGCAATCCCTGTTGTCACCCGTGCTTTCACTATACACCTTGGACGGGTGGCACGGTCGCGCGGTTCCGCATACCCGGTGGGGGCGATGGCCGTGCCTCACGCCTTGCCTTGGCGGGCGACGGCCGCCGCGGCCGCTTCCGCCGCCGCGGCGTCGCCCAGGTAATAGCGGCGCAGCGGACGCAGCTCGTCGTCGAACTCGTACACCAGCGGGATGCCGTTGGGGATGTTGAGGTTGACGATGTTGGCATCCGAAATGCCGTCCAGATGCTTGATGAGCGCGCGAATCGAGTTGCCGTGGGCGGAGATCAGCACCCGCTGGCCGCGGCGCATGGCCGGCACGATGGTGTCGTTCCAGCACGGCACCACCCGCGCCACGGTGTCCTTGAGGCACTCGGTCAGCGGAATCTGCTCTGGCGCCAGCGCGGCGTAGCGCCGGTCGTGGCGCTGGCCGCGCGGGTCGTCCGGATCGAGCGCCGGCGGCGGGGTGTCGTAGCTGCGGCGCCAGATCAGCACCTGTTGCTCGCCGTACTGTTTGGCCATGTCGGCTTTGTTGAGGCCCTGCAGCGCGCCGTAGTGGCGCTCGTTGAGCCGCCAGTCCTTGATCACCGGCAGCCAAATGCGGTCCATCTCATCGAGCACGTACCACAGGGTGTGGATGGCGCGCTTGAGCACGCTGGTGAAGCAGATGTCGAAGTCCCAACCCTCGGCCTTGAGCAGACGGCCCGCCGACATGGCCTGCGACACCCCGGTCGGGGTCAGGTCGACGTCGGTCCAACCGGTGAAGCGGTTTTCCAGGTTCCAGGTCGATTCGCCGTGGCGGATCAAAACGAGCTTGTGCATGGTGGCAGGGGTATGGGGTGATACGGGGCAGACAAACGCCGCGCATTCTAGAATATCGGGCTTTCGGGGCCGGGCCCCCGAGCCAACACCGACAAGAGAGCAAGGCAGTGGATTTCATCGTTCAAAACTGGATGCTGGTGGCCGTGGCCGTCGGCTCGGGCCTGATGTTGCTGTGGCCCGCGCTGGGCGGGGCGGCCGGCAGTGCGGGCGTGACGCCGACCGAGGCGGTGCAACTCATCAACCGTGAGAAAGCGGCCGTGATCGACGTCTGCTCGCCGCAGGAGTTTGCCGCCGGGCACGTCACGGGGGCGCGCAACATCCCGCTGGAGGCGCTGGCGCAGCAGCTGCCGCAGGCGGTCAAGAACAAGGCCACGCCGCTGGTGCTGGTGTGCGCCTCGGGCGTGCGCTCGCGCCGTGCAGTGGCCATTGCCAAACAACTGGGCTACGAAAAAGCCGTCTCGCTCGCGGGCGGCATGGCCGCGTGGCGCAACGCCAATTTGCCCGTGCAAAAAGGCTGAACAGAGGAGCGCCGCATGGCCCATGTCACCATCTACAGCAGCGACTACTGCCCGTACTGCCACCGCGCCAAGGCGTTGCTGCGCGCGCGCGGCGTGACCGAGTGGGAAGAGATCAACGTCGATGGCCGCCCCGAGGTGCGCCAGGCCATGGCGCAGCGTGCTGGCCGCACCAGCGTGCCGCAGATCTTCATCGACGGCCGGCACATCGGCGGGTGTGACGACTTGCACGCGCTGGACGCGCGCGGCGGTCTGGTGCCCCTGCTCAACGGCACGCCGGGCTGATGCCGCGATGCCGGGCCGTCATCCGGCGCTGTCATAATCGGCGCACCTGTCGGGTTGGGGTGCGCTTGCCATGCCAGCCCGATGCCCACCTGGGCTGCGGAGTGACCGCAGCCCGTCTCTACCGTTTGCCACCATGTCCGACTCCCAAGCCCCCGTGTTTCAAATACAGCGCGTGTACCTGAAAGAAGCATCGCTGGAGCAGCCCAATTCGCCCGCCATCTTTCTCGAACAACAGCAGCCCAGCGTGGATGTCCAGCTCGGCGTCGAAGCGCAAGCGCTGGCCGAAGGGGTGTTCGAGGTGGCGGTGTCGGCCACTGTGCACACCAAAATCGGTGAGCGCACCGTGTTCCTGGTCGAATGCAAGCAGGCGGGCATCTTTGAAATCCGCAACCTGCCGCAGGAGCAACTGGGCCCGATCATGGGCATCGCCTGCCCGCAAATCGTCTACCCGTATCTGCGCGGCAACGTGGCCGATTTGATCAACCGCGCGGGCTTCCCGCCGGTGCACCTGGCGGAGATCAACTTCCAGGCCATGTACGAGCAGCAACAGGCCCAGCAGCAGGGCGACGGGGCCGGCACCGCCACGGCCTGAGGCGCGCCGGCCCGCGCCCACCCGCGTGATGGCGAGGCGGAGTCGCTCCATGCACGTCACGGTCATCGGCGCTGGCGCCTGGGGCACCGCGTTGGCCATGGCGGCCGCTGCCGCGCACACGGTGCGCTTGTGGGCGCGCGATGCCGACCAGGCCGCAGCCCTGCGCCGCGAGCGCGTCAACGCGCGCTACCTGCCGGGCGTGGTGCTGCCGCCCTCGCTGGTGTGTGATGGCGGCGACCCGGCGGCACTCGCCCCGGCGCTGGCCGACACCGACCTGGTCGTCATCGCCACGCCCATGGCGGGGCTGCGCGAATGGCTGGCGTGGCTGGCCGATGCCCTGCCGGCGGCCGGGCGCGCCCAGGTGCCGGTGTGCTGGTTGTGCAAAGGCTTCGAACGGCCGCGCGAGCCGGGCGCCGACGGGCTGCTCGGGCACGAGCTGGCGGCACGCGTGGCGCCGGGCTTGGCGGTCGGGGCGCTCAGCGGCCCCAGCTTTGCGCAGGAGGTGGCTGCGGGCCTGCCCACGGCGCTGGTGGCGGCCAGTGCGGCCGCGCCGGTGCGCGAGGCCCTGGTGGCGGCTTTCCACGGCCCCAGGCTGCGCGTGTACGCCAACGATGACCTCGTTGGGGTGGAGGTGGGCGGCGCGGTCAAGAATGTCATGGCCATCGCCACCGGGCTGTGCGACGGGCTGCGCCTGGGGCACAACGCGCGCGCGGCGCTCATCACGCGCGGGCTGGCCGAGATCACGCGCCTGGGGCTGGCGCTGGGCGCACGCGCCGAAACCTTCATGGGCCTGTCGGGCTTGGGCGATTTGGTGCTGACCGCCACCGGAGACCTCAGCCGCAACCGCCAGGTGGGCCTGTTGCTGGCCCAGGGCATGACGCTGGCGCAAGCGGTGGCGTCGCTCGGCCACGTGGCCGAAGGCGTGTACAGCGCCCGCACGGTGGCGCAGCGGGCGCGGGCCCTGGGCGTGCGCATGCCGATCACGGACGCGGTGGTGGCGCTGCTCGACAGCGCGCTGCAGCCGCGCGAGGCGGTCGCGCGGCTCATGGGCCGCGATCCCGTGGCCGAGTGAGCGTGGCGCGGCCGCGGTCAGAATTCCCAGTTGTCGATCAGGCGCGTGCGCCCCAGCCGCGCTGCGCCCAGCGCCACCAACCGCCCGGGCTGCAGGTCGTGCGGGCCGGGGGGCTGCAGGTCCTCGCGCCGGCGCACCGTCAGGTAGTCCGGCTGCCAGCCGCGCGCGGCCAAGGCCTGCTCGGCGCGGCGCTCCAGCGCCGCCAGGTTGTGCTCGCCACCCAACACGTCGGCGGCCAGCGTGCGCAGGGCCAGCAGCAGCTGCGGGGCTTCGGCGCGCTCGGCGTCCGACAGGTAGCCGTTGCGCGAACTCAAGGCCAGCCCGTCAGGGGCACGCTCGATGTCGCCGCCGTGGATGGTGACGGGCAGGGCGAACTGCTGCACCATCTGGCGGATGATCATGAGCTGCTGATAGTCCTTTTTGCCAAAGACCGCGTGGCGTTCGCCCTTGGCCTGCGCGAAGACGCACTGAAACAGCTTCATCACCACGGTGCACACGCCGGTGAAAAACCCCGGGCGGAAGTGCCCCTCGAGCAAATCGGCCAGCGCCGGCGGCGGCTGCACCTTGAAGGTTTGCGGCTGCGGGTAGAGCTCGTCTTCGGCCGGGGCAAAGACGATGTCGCAGCCCACCGCGGCCAGCTTGTCGCAGTCGGCCTGCAGGGTGCGTGGGTAGGTGTCGAAGTCCTCGTGCGGCAAAAACTGCAGCCGGTTGACGAAGATGCTGGTCACCGTGACGTCGCCCAGCGTGCGCGCGCGCCGCACCAGGGCCAGGTGCCCCTCGTGCAGGTTGCCCATGGTGGGCACGAAGGCGGGGTGGTCGTAGCCGGCGAGGGCCTGCCGCAACTCGGCAATGGTGTGAACGACTTGCATGGGGGCGTGTGTTTACCAGGCGTGTTGACGATCGTCGGGGAAGCTGCCGTCTTTGACCGCGGCCACGTAGGCCGCCATGGCGTCGCGGACGCTGGCGGCCCCTTCCATGAAATTGCGCACGAAGCGCGGGGTCTTGCCCAGGTGGATGCCCAGCATGTCGTGCATGACCAGCACCTGGCCCGCCGTGCCGCGGCCCGATCCGATGCCGATGGTGTGGCAGCGCGGCAGCTGTTGCGTGATGTCGGCCGCCAGGGCGGCGGGCACCATCTCCAGCACCAGCATCGACGCGCCCGCGTCTTGCAGCGCCAGCGCATCGCGCCGCAGTTGCTGCGCCTCGGCGTCGTTGCGGCCTTGCACCCGGTAGCCGCCAATGGCGTGCACGGTCTGGGGCGTGAGGCCCAGGTGGGCGCAGACCGGGACGCCGCGCTCGACCAGAAAGCGCACCGTCTCCACCGTCCAGCCCCCGCCTTCGAGCTTGACCATGTGCGCCCCGGCCTGCAGCAGGGCAGCGGCGCTGCGCATGGCCTGTTCGCGCGACTCTTGGTAGCTGCCAAACGGCAGGTCGCCGATGATCCACACCGTGCCCTGGACGCGGCGCACGCCGCGCACCACGCTTTCGGTGTGGTAGCACATTTGCTCCAGCGTCACGCCCACCGTGCTCGGGCGCCCCTGGCAGACCATGCCCAGCGAATCGCCCACCAGCAGGCAGTCCACGCCGGCGTGGTCGGCGACGGCGGCGAACGTGGCGTCGTAGGCCGTGAGCATGGCGATTTTTTCGCCGCGCGCGCGCATTTCGTTCAGGCGCGGCAGGCTGATGGGCTTGCGCGGCGGCAGCGGTGCAGCGGCCGGCAGCGTGCCGTAAGGGGTGCGGGTCGAGGTCTCGGTCATGGCATCCGCAGGGCGATCGAAGGCAATTAGTCTAGTCGATGCCGGTGCACGGGCCAGCAGCGCGCACCGGGGCGGCCGGATGCCGCTATGCTTGGGGGCTGTTGTCTGTTGTTCACGCTGCGATGCACCCCAGTCCCCGACCCAACCCGCTGTCCCTGCAACCGCCGCTGCCCGACATCGACGCCCAGGCGGCGGCCGATGTGGCGCGCGCGCTGGCGGAGGATGTTGGCGCCGGCGACCTCACGGCGGCGTTGGTGGACGCCGAGCTGCGCATGCGCGCGCGCGTCACCGCGCGCGAAGCGGCCGTGGTGTGCGGCCAGCCTTGGGTGCGCGCCGCTGTCCAGGCGCTCGACCCCGAGGCCCAATGGCGCTGGCAGGTGCCTGACGGGCAGCGCGTCGAGCCTGGCGGGGTGGTGTTCGAGGTGCAGGCGCGCGCGCGCGCGCTGCTGTCGGCCGAGCGCACCGCGCTCAATTTTTTGCAGACCCTCTCGGCGGTGGCCACGCAGACCGCGCGCTACGTGGACGCGGTGGCTGGCACGCGCGCGCGCATCTGCGATACGCGCAAGACGCTGCCCGGGCTGCGCGTGGCGCAAAAGTATGCGGTGCGCGTGGGCGGCGGGCTCAACCACCGCATGGGGCTGCACGATGCGGTGTTGATCAAAGAAAACCACATCGCCGCCGCCGGCGGGGTGCGTGCGGCGCTGCAGCGGGTGCAGGCGATGGCGCCACAGGCGCTGTTCGTGCAGATCGAGGTGGAAACGCTGGCGCAGCTGCGCGAGGCGCTGGATGCCGGGGCGCGCCTGATCCTGCTCGACAATATGGACCTGGCCATGCTGCGCGAGGCGGTGCGCCTCAACGACGCCCACCCGGGCGGCGGCGCGGTGCTCGAGATTTCCGGCGGCGTCAACCTGCAAACCGTGCGGGCGCTGGCCGAGACCGGCGTGGACCGCATCTCCGTCGGGGCGCTGACCAAGGACGTCAAAGCCATCGACCTGTCCATGCGGCTGCAACCTTTGTGACCGAACGGGCGCCTGCCTGCTGCCGCGGGGCGGGCGCCGGAGGCAATCCACCATGGCATCCATCATCGAAGTCGACGTCGAACAGCCCGCCTGCACCACGCGCCACGCGTGGGCGCGCGTGCCCGAGGAGCCGTCACCCGCGGAGCGCGAGGCGCTCAAGGCCCGCATCCGCACCCTGTTGCGCCAGCGCGGCGCGGTCATGGTGTCGCACTACTACGTGCACCCGGACCTGCAGGACCTGGCCGAAGAGACCGGCGGCATCGTCAGCGACTCGCTGGAGATGGCGCGCTTTGGCCGCGACCATCCCGCGCAGACCCTGATCGTCTCGGGCGTGCGCTTCATGGGCGAGACGGCCAAGATCCTGTCGCCCGAAAAGACCGTGCTGATGCCGGATCTGGACGCCACCTGCTCCCTCGATCTCGGGTGTCCCGAAGGGGATTTCGCGGCCTTTCGTGCCCAGCACCCCGACCGCACCGTGGTCGTCTACGCCAACACCAGCGCCGCGGTCAAGGCACAGGCGGACTGGCTGGTGACGTCGAGTTGCGCGCTTGACATCGTGCGCGCGCTGCGCGATCGGGGCCACAAAATCCTGTGGGCGCCGGACAAACACCTGGGCGCCTACATCCAGCGCGAGACCGGGGCCGACATGGTGCTGTGGCGCGGCTCGTGCGTGGTGCACGACGAGTTCAAGGCCTTCGAGCTGGAGCAGCTGCGCCGCGACCACCCGGGTGCCAAGGTGCTGGTGCACCCCGAGAGCCCGGCCGAGGTCATCGCCCAGGCCGATGTGGTGGGCTCCACGTCGCAAATCCTCAAAGCCGCGGCCGAGCTCGACGCCGAGGTGTTCATCGTCGCCACCGACAACGGCATGATGCACAAGCTGCGCACGCTCAACCCCGGCAAACGCTTCATCGAGGCGCCCACGGCGGGCAACAGCGCCACCTGCAAAAGCTGCGCCCACTGCCCCTGGATGGCGATGAACAGCCTGCGCGGCGTGCTGGAAGTGCTGGAGACGGGCCTCAACGAAATCCATGTCGATCCGGCCCTCATTCCGCGTGCGCGGGTGCCGATCGACCGCATGTTGGCGTTTACCGCCGCGCTCAAGCGCGGCGAGCCGCCGGGTGCCTTGGTGCCGGGCATCGGCGCGGCGTGAGCCGCGTGGCGCACGCCCCTTGCCCGACGTTCGGCTTACCCACGCGGCTGGCCGGGGTATTGGGGTTGCACGGTGGCATGTCCGGTGCGGTGGCCACAATCGTGGCTCGACCATGTTGGAGGGGTGTGCGATGGCTGCCTGGACACGGTGGGGGATGGCGCTGGCGGCGCTGCTGCTGGCATCGGGTGCGGGCGGGCGTGCGCTGACCTTGGATGACGTCGCCCGCGAGGGCGAGCTGCGCCTGCTGGCCGAGCGGCCCGATCCGCAGGGCTACGGGTACACGGCGCGCGTGCACATCGACGAGTCCAGCTTGCGCGACGGCGTCGTGCGCATGCAGACGTGCCATCTGCGGCTCGACCCCAACCCGCGCGTGGTCGTGCTGTTCAACCGCGAGCGCGTGCAGTCGATCGACATCGTGCGCGCCGAAGGCGTGGAGCGCGCCTGGGTGGAGGGCAACCGTGTGGAGCTGGCCCAGGTGCAGCGCGGCGCCACGGTGTGCATCGACCTGCGCTCGCGCGCGCTCGATGCCGTGGCGCCCGGGCGCTGGCGGCTGCACGCCGGCCCGCTGATGCGGCGCTACCTGGATGGGTTTTTGCCGATGGATGCTGAACTTGCCGTGAGCTGGCCCGCGGGGCTGCTCGCCGTGACGGCGGTGGAGCCGGCGCCCCAGCCCGGCGTGCGCTTGGTCACCCACGACGACGGCGCCCAGCTGCACATCACCTTTGCCGGGCGCCTGTCGGCGCGCTGGGAGTTGCAGCGCGCAGGCGGCGGGCAGCCCTGAGGCTGCAATTTCATATCGCGGAACGAATCCCCATCATTCTGAAAGAGGTTGGGCGAGCCCCGGGCGCTGTTTTTTGTATGGCGAAATCGCGTTTCCGCAATGTGAAGCGGTGTCGCTAACCTATTGAAAAATCAAGACTCAAAAAAGTCTTCTATAAGACACAAGACTGGTGTTGTGTCTTATAGAAGACTTATACTGGTGGCAACGACGCGGGCTGCAACGGCTGTCGGCTCGCAGCGGATTCTTCACCTACCCACAGGAGTGTTGTCATGACGCAAAACCTCACCCGTGAGCAGCAAATCGCTGCCCTGGAAAAAGATTGGGCCGAAAACCCGCGCTGGAAGGGCATCAAGCGCGGCTACAGCGCCGCCGACGTGGTGCGCCTGCGCGGCTCGGTGCACATCGAGCACACGCTGGCCAAGCGCGGCGCCGAAAAGCTCTGGCGTCTGATCAACGGCGAGGCCAAGAAGGGCTACGTCAACGCCTTTGGCGCCATCACCGCCGGCCAGGCCATGCAGCAGGCCAAGGCGGGCCTGGAAGCGGTGTACCTGTCGGGCTGGCAGGTGGCCGCCGACGGCAACACCTCCGAGACCATGTACCCGGACCAGTCGCTCTACGCCTACGACTCGGTGCCGACCATGGTGCGTCGCATCAACAACACCTTCAAGCGCGCCGACGAGATTCAGTGGTCGCGCGGCATCGGCCCCGGTGACGCTGGCTACATCGACTACTTCCTGCCCATCGTGGCCGATGCGGAAGCCGGCTTTGGCGGCGTGCTCAACGCCTTCGAGCTGATGAAGAACATGATCGCCGCCGGTGCGGCTGGCGTGCACTTCGAAGACCAGCTCGCCGCGGTCAAGAAATGCGGCCACATGGGCGGCAAGGTGCTCGTGCCGACGCAAGAGGCGATCGAAAAGCTCATCGCCGCGCGCTTTGCGGCCGACGTCATGGGCGTGCCCACCATCGTGCTGGCGCGCACCGACGCCGAGGCGGCCAACCTGCTGACCAGCGACCATGACGCCAACGACCGTCCGTTCCTGACCGGCGAGCGCACGCAAGAGGGCTTCTTCCGCGTCAAGAACGGCCTGGAGCAGGCCATCAGCCGTGGTGTGGCCTACGCGCCCTACGCCGATCTGGTTTGGTGCGAAACCGGCACGCCGGACCTGGGCTTTGCGCGTGAGTTCGCCCAGGCCATCCACGAGAAGTACCCGGGCAAGCTGCTGTCGTACAACTGCTCGCCCTCGTTCAACTGGAAGAAGAACCTGGACGACAAGACGATCGCCGAATTCCAGGACAAGCTCGCCGAGCTGGGCTACAAGTACCAGTTCATCACGCTGGCGGGCATCCACATCAACTGGTACAACACCTTCATGTTCGCCTACAACTACGCGCGCGGTCAGGGCATGAAGCACTATGTCGAGATGGTGCAAGAGCCCGAGTTCAAGGCGCGCGAGCTGGGCTACACCTTCGTGTCGCACCAGCAGGAAGTGGGCGCTGGCTACTTCGACGACGTCACCACCGTCATCCAGGGTGGTTCCTCCAGCGTCAAGGCGCTGGCGGGCTCGACCGAAGAAGAGCAGTTCCACTGATCCCGTGCCGCCCCTGGGCGGCCCGAGGAGACGACGGCCCGGCAGGCGCAGGCGTGCCGGGCCTTTTTCGTGGGGCGCTGCCGGGCGCTTGGGGGCGGTGCCGCAGGCGCGCGCCCAGGGTGGGGCGGGCAGCTGGCGCTGCGCGGGGAAGGGGGCCGTCAGACGATGCGGCAGGCTTCGTCGAACGCCAGGCGCGGGCTGCGCGGGAACAGGCCCGCCGGGTCGCCGTAGCCCAGGTTGCACAGAAAGTTGGTGCGCACCGTGGTGCCGGCCCAGAACACCGCATCGACGGCGGCAGCGTCAAAGCCGCTCATCGGCCCGCAATCCAGCCCCAGCGCGCGCGCAGCCATGATGAAGTAGCCCCCCTGCAAGCTGGCGTTGCGCAATGCCGTGGCCTGGATGACCTCGGGCTGGCCTTCGAACCAGGTGCGCGCCTGCGGGTTGTGCGGGAAGAGCTGCGGCAGCTTTTCGTAGAAGGCCAGGTCCATGCCGATGATCGCCGTCACGGGCGCCGCGGCGGTCTTGGCGCGGTTGCCCTCGCTCAGGCAGGGCAGCAGCCTCGCCTTGGCCTCGGGCGACGTGACGAAGACGATGCGCGCCGGGCTGCAATTGGCCGAGGTGGGTCCCCACTTCATCCAATCGTACAGGCGGTGCAGCAGCGCATCGGGCACGGGCCGATCCTGCCAGGCGTTGTGGGTGCGCGCGTTGTCAAACAATTGCTCGGTGGTGATTTGCATGGCGTCACAAAGATCATCGCAAAGCCGCCATTGTGCAGTGGGGCGGCGCCACCGTGCGATGACCCCGGTGCCGGCATGGGGGTGCGCCGTTCTGTGCGAAAATGCGGCGACCGTACTGATATCCCGTGCAGGTGCCATGGTGATGACACCGCGAACGTTTCCGGAGGTTGACCCGGCCGCGTGAGGCCGGCGGCAGTGCGCGCCTGCTCGACATCCCAGCCGCGCGGCCTCGAGCCGCGCGTTTGTTTTCAGGACCCAGACCCATGATCCAGATCACGCTTCCCGACGGTTCGCAGCGCAGCTTCGATGCGCCGGTCACCGTGGCCGAGATCGCGGCCGCCATCGGCGCCGGGCTGGCCAAGGCCGCCGTCGCCGGCAAGGTGCAAGCCGATGGCGATGCCGAGCCGCGGCTGGTCGATACCGCCTACCGGGTCGAGCGCGACGCGCGCGTGTGGATCGTCACGCCCAAGGACCCGGAGGGGCTCGAGATCATCCGCCACTCCACCGCCCACTTGCTGGCCTACGCCGTCAAGGAGCTGTATCCGGAGGCGCAGGTCACCATCGGCCCGGTCATCGACAACGGGTTTTACTACGACTTTGCCTACAAGCGCCCCTTCACGCCGGAGGATCTGGTCGCAATCGAAAAAAAGATGGCCGAGCTTGCGGCCAAGGACGAGCCGGTGGTGCGGCGCGTGCTGCCGCGCGACGAGGCGGTGGCCTACTTCAAGGGCCTGGGCGAGCACTACAAGGCGGAAATCATCGGCAGCATCCCCGAAGGTGAGGAGGTCAGCCTGTACCGCGAGGGACGCTTCGAGGACCTCTGCCGTGGGCCGCACGTGCCCTCGACGGGCAAGCTCAAGCACTTCAAGCTCATGAAGGTGGCGGGCGCCTACTGGCGCGGTGACCACCGCAACGAGCAGTTGCAGCGCATCTACGGCACGGCCTGGGCGACCAAGGAAGAGCTGCAGCAATACCTGCACATGCTGGAGGAGGCCGAACGGCGCGACCACCGCAAGCTCGGCCGCGAGCTCGACCTGTTCCACCTCGACGAGCACGCCCCGGGCCTGGTGTTTTGGCACCCCAAGGGCTGGACGCTGTGGCAGCAAATCGAACAGTACATGCGCCAGGTCTACCGCAGCAACGGCTACCTGGAAGTCAAAGGGCCACAAATCCTGGACAAGGCGCTGTGGGAAAAAACGGGCCACTGGGACAAATACCGGGAAAACATGTTCATCACCGAGTCGGAAAAGCGCGACTATGCGCTCAAGCCGATGAACTGTCCCGGCCACATCCTCATCTTCAAGCAGGGGGTCAAAAGCTACCGCGACCTGCCGCTGCGCTACGGTGAGTTTGGGCAGTGCCACCGCAACGAGCCCTCGGGTGGCCTGCACGGCATCATGCGCGTGCGCGGGTTTACCCAGGACGACGGCCACATCTTCTGCACCGAAGAGCAAATCCTGGCCGAGTGCGGCGCGTTTACCAAACAACTCAAAAAGGTGTACGCGGACTTTGGCTTTACCGACATCCTCTACAAGGTTTCGACGCGCCCGCCGGCGCGCATCGGCTCGGACGAGCTGTGGGACAAGGCCGAGGCGGCGTTGATGCAAAGCCTGCGCGACGCGGGTTGCGACTTCGTCATCTCCGAGGGGGACGGCGCCTTCTACGGGCCCAAGATCGAGTACACGCTCAAGGATGCGCTGGGCCGCGAGTGGCAATGCGGCACGATCCAGGTGGATTTCAACCTGGCCGAGCGGCTGGATGCCGAGTACGTGGCCGAAGACGGCAGCCGCCGCCGCCCGGTGATCCTGCACCGCGCCATCGTTGGTAGTTTGGAGCGCTTCATCGGCATCCTGATCGAGCAGCACGCCGGGGCGCTGCCGGTGTGGCTGTCGCCGGTGCAGGTGGCGGTGCTCAACATCACCGATGCGCAGGCCGACTACTGTGGCGAAATTGCCAACACGTTGCGCGCGCAGGGGTTTCGGGTCGCGCTCGACCTTGGCAAAGAAAAGATCACCTATAAAATTCGGCAGCAAGCGATGCAGAAAGTGCCCTACATCCTGGTCGTGGGCGACAAGGAAAAGGCCTCCGCCATGGTGGCCGTGCGCGCGCGCGGCAACCAGGATTTGGGAGTCATGCCGTTGGCCACTTTCGTGCAGCGCCTTCGTTCGGACGTCGAGTCCAAGCAAGTTTGACAGAGGATACCCACCATCGCTACCGCCCGTCCCAGTTCATTTCGTGACCGCCGCCAGCGCGAGGAGCGCCAGCACCGGCTCAACCGTGAGATCACCGCGCCCGAGGTGCGCCTGACCGGCCCTGACGGCCAGCAAATCGGCATCGTGCCCATCCAGGAGGCGCTGCGCATGGCCGGTGAGCTCGACGTCGATCTGGTCGAGATCGCCCCGATGGCCACGCCGCCGGTGTGTCGCTTGATCGATTACGGTAAGTTCAAGTACGCCGAGCAAAAAAAGGCGGCCGAAGCCAAGGCCAAGCAAAAAGTCATCGAGGTCAAGGAAGTCAAGTTCCGTCCCGGCACCGATGAGGGCGACTACCAGGTCAAGATGCGCAACATTCGCCGCTTCCTGGAAGACGGCGACAAGTGCAAGGTGACGTTGCGCTTCCGCGGGCGGGAGATCACGCACCAGGAGCTGGGCTTGGCGCTGTTGGAGCGCATCCGCACCGAGTTGGGCGACAGCATCGTGGTCGAGCAATTCCCCAAGCTCGAAGGGCGGCAGATGATCATGATGATCGCGCCCTCGCGCAAGAAGGGGGCGGGCGCCAGCAAGGCCGAGGCTGCCGCGCCGACCGCCTGAAGCCCCCCGCGGCTTGCCGGGCCCTGTGCAGGGCGAGCCGAGTGGTGCGCAGGTTGCTATAATGAGAGGCTTTTCCGGTCGCGTGGGTCGCGGGGCCGGGAAACGGTTGGCCTGGGTTGGCTGACCGCATAAGTGGCTCGGGGCCGACAAGCCCCCGGTGCAGACGCCGGGGCGCCTCGCGAGCACAACCGATAAGGAAGTTCCATCATGCCCAAGATGAAGACCAAGAGCAGCGCGAAAAAGCGGTTTCGCGTTCGTCCCGGTGGTACCGTCAAGCGCGGTCAGGCCTACAAGCGCCACATCCTGACCAAAAAGACGACCAAGAACAAGCGCCAGCTGCGCGGTGCGGTCAACGTCCACGAGACGAATATGGGCCACATCGCTCAGATGATGCCGTTTGCCGGCCTGTGATGGGCGGCGCCACCCCGTAACGAACCAGGAGTCCAACCATGCCTCGCGTCAAACGTGGTGTCACCGCGCGTGCCCGCCACAAGAAAGTGCTCGCCCTGGCCAAGGGTTTCCGCGGCCGCCGCAAGAATGTCTTTCGCGTTGCCAAGCAGGCGGTGATGAAGGCTGGGCAATACGCCTACCGTGACCGTCGTGCCCGCAAGCGCGTCTTCCGCCAGCTCTGGATCGCCCGCATCAACGCCGGTGTGCGCGAACTGGGCCTGACCTACAGCCAGTTTGCCAACGGGCTGCGCAAGGCGGCGATCGAGATCGACCGCAAGGTGCTGGCCGATCTGGCCGTCAACGACAAGGCAGCGTTCGGCGCCATTGTCGAGCGCGTCAAGGCCCAGCTGCAAGGCGCGGCCGCCTGACGTCGCGGGCCGCCGCCGGCGGCCCACCGTCTCCTCACGGGCCAGTCGCCTTTGCGCGCTGGCCCGTTCGTTTTTTGGGGTGGCGCGCGCCCCACAACGGATGATCGCATGAACGACCTCGAATCTCTGGTGCAGTCGGCGCGTGAGCAGTTCGCGCAGGCGGACACGCCCCACGATCTGGAAAATGCCAAGGCCCGCTTTTTGGGCAAGAGCGGCGCGATCACCGAGCGCATGAAGGGCTTGGCCGCGCTGCCGCCCGATGAGCGCAAGGCGGCCGGTGCGGCGATCAACCAGGCCAAGCAAGCGATCGAGGCGGCGTTGCAGGCGCGTCGCGCCGCGCTGGCCGACGCCGAGTTGCAACGCCAGTTGCAGGCCGAGGCGCTGGATGTGACGCTGCCCGGGCGGCAGCGCGGCGTCGGCGGCTTGCATCCGGTGAGCCTGACGCTGGAGCGCATTGAAGCCATTTTTGCCTCCATGGGCTTCGAGGTCGCCGACGGTCCCGAGATCGAGACCGATTGGTTCAACTTCACGGCGCTCAACACCCCGGCCGATCACCCGGCGCGCTCGATGCACGACACCTTCTACGTCGAAGGGGGAACGCCCGAGGCGCCGTTGCTGCTGCGCACCCACACCAGCCCGATGCAGATTCGCCACGCCGTGCAGCACGTCAAGCGCGCCCGTGCCGCTGCGGGCGTGGACGGCGACGGTTTGTTTGCCGGTGACATGCCGGAAATTCGCGTCATTGCACCGGGGCGCACGTACCGGGTGGACAGCGACGCCACGCACTCGCCGATGTTTCACCAGTGCGAGGGGCTGTGGATCGGGCGCAACGTGAGCTTCAAGGACCTCAAGGTCGTGTTCACGGCGTTTTGCCGCACGTTCTTCGAGCGGGACGACCTCCAGCTGCGCTTTCGGCCGAGTTTCTTCCCGTTCACCGAGCCCAGCGCCGAGATCGACATTCAATTTCCCAGCGGTCCGCTGGCCGGGCGCTGGCTGGAGGTGGCGGGTTCGGGGCAGGTGCACCCCAACGTCGTGCGCAACATGGGGCTCGATCCCGAGCACTACATGGGCTTTGCCTTTGGCATGGGGCCGGACCGGCTGACCATGCTGCGTTACGGCGTCAACGACCTGCGCCTGTTCTTCGA
The DNA here is from genome assembly GCF_007556705.1 of Tepidimonas thermarum. GTDB lineage: Bacteria > Pseudomonadota > Gammaproteobacteria > Burkholderiales > Burkholderiaceae_C > Tepidimonas > Tepidimonas thermarum. The sequence continues at coordinate 34,347 of NZ_VJOL01000009.1, forward strand.
TGGCGATCTGCGCTTTTTGTCGCAGTTCCGTTGCGGTTGAGAGAAAGAGCCCCCGATGCAATTCCCCGAATCCTGGCTGCGAACCTTTTGCAACCCGCCGCTGGACAGCGCGCAACTGGCCGACGTGCTCACCATGGCCGGCCTGGAAGTGGAGGCGCTGGAGCCGGTGGCGCCGCCGTTTACCCGCGTGGTGGTGGGCGCAATCCTGAGCGCCGAGCCGCATCCCAACGCCGACCGGCTGCGCGTGTGCCGCGTGGATGTCGGGCAGGGCGAGCCGCTGCAAATCGTCTGTGGCGCGCCCAATGCGCGTGCCGGCATCCGCGTGCCGTGCGCGCTGGTGGGGGCGGTGCTGCCACCGGGCGACGACGGACGGCCGTTCGACATCCGCGTGGGCAAGCTGCGCGGGGTGGAAAGCCACGGCATGCTGTGCTCGGCGCGCGAGTTGCGCCTGTCCGACGACCATGGCGGTTTGCTGGAGCTGGCGGCCGACGCCCCCGTCGGCCGGGATGTGCGCGAGGTGCTGGCGCTGGACGACCGCATCTTCACGCTCAAGCTCACGCCCAACCTGGCGCACTGCTTGAGCGTCTATGGCGTGGCGCGTGAGGTGGCCGCCCTGACCGGCGCGCCGCTGACGGCCCCCGTGTTCCCCACGGTGGCTGCACGGCACGGGGACGTGCTGCCGGTGCGCGTCGAGGCCCCCGATTTGTGCGGGCGCTTCACCGGCCGCATCATCCGCGGCATCGACCCCCGTGCGCGCACGCCCGACTGGATGGTGCAGCGGCTGGCGCGCTGTGGCCAGCGCAGCATCTCGGCGCTGGTCGATATCTCCAACTACGTGATGTTCGAGCTGGGGCGGCCGTCGCACATCTTCGATCTCGACAAGATCCACGGTGGCCTGCAGGTGCGCTGGGGCCGCGCGGGTGAGACGCTCAAGCTGCTCAACGGCCAGACCGTCGCGCTGGACGAGACCGTGGGCGTGATCGCCGACGCGCACGGCGTGGAGTCGCTCGCCGGCATCATGGGCGGGGATGCGACCGCCGTGTCGGACGATACCCGCAACGTCTACGTCGAGGCGGCGTTTTGGTGGCCGCGGGCGATCGCGGGCCGCGCGCGGCGCTTCAACTTCAGCACCGACGCTGGGCATCGCTTCGAGCGCGGTGTGGACCCGAGCACGACGCGCGAGCACATCGAGCGCATCACGCAGCTCATCCTCGACATTTGCGGCGGCGAGGCGGGCCCGATCGACGACCACGTGGTCAACGTGCCGCAGCCGCAGCCGGTGACGCTGCGCGTGGCGCGCGCTGCCCAGGTCATTGGCATGCCGCTGACCCAGGCCCAGTGCGCCGAGCCGCTGCGCCGCCTGGGGCTGGCGGTTGCCGAAGGGGCGGGCACCCTGACGGTGACACCGCCGCCGTACCGGTTCGACCTGCAGATCGAGGAGGATCTGATCGAGGAGGTGGCGCGCGTGATCGGCTACGACCGCCTGCCCGAGACGCCGCCCCTGGCCCCGGTGGTGCCGCGCGTGCGCCCGGAATCCCAGCGCTCCACCCACGCCGTGCGGCGCCAGCTGGCCGCGCTGGGCTACCAGGAAACGATCAACTTCAGCTTTGTCGAAGAACGCTGGGAGCGTGACTACGCGGGCAACACGGCGCCCATTCGCCTGCTCAACCCGATCGCCAGCCATCTGAGCGTGATGCGCTCCAGCCTGATCGGCAGTTTGCTGGCCGCCCTCAAATACAACACCGACCGCAAGGTGCCGCGTGCCCGGTTGTTCGAGATCGGACGGGTGTTCCGCCGCGATGCGTCGGTGCCGGACAGCGACGCGACGGTCGCTGGCATCGACCAGCCGCGCCGCGTGGCCGGCCTGGCGTGGGGCGACGCTGCCCCGCTGCAGTGGGGCGAAGCGGCGCGGCCGGTGGATTTCTACGACGTCAAAGGCGATGTGGAGGCCCTGCTGGCGCCGCGCCGTGCCGTGTTCGAACCGGCCCAGCACCCGGCCCTGCATCCGGGGCGATGCGCCCGTGTGCTGCTCGACGGCCGCGCCATCGGGGTGGTGGGTGAGCTGCACCCGCGCTGGCGCCAGCTCGAAGGGTGGACGCAGGCGCCGGTGCTGTTCGAGCTCGACCTGGATGCGGTGTTGGTGCGCCCCGTGGCGCAGGCGGTGCCCGTGGGGCGGCACCAGCCGGTGCAGCGTGACATCGCCGTCGTCGTGCGCGAATCGGTGACCCACGACGCGCTGATGGCCGCCATCGACGCCGTGCAACAGCCGTGGCTGCGCGAGGCGGTGCTGTTTGACGTCTACCGCCCCAAAGCCGGTGGCGTGGGGGGGCTGGCGCCGGGCGAGAAGAGCCTGGCCGTGCGCCTGACGCTGGAGCGTCACGACGCCAACCTCACCGACCAGGAGATCGACGCCGTGGTGCAGACGGTGTTGGCATCGCTGCAACAGCGCGTCGGTGCCCGGCTGCGCGGTTGAGGCGCGGGATGGTGCGCGGTGGCACCGTCCTGCTACGATTGCCACCATGGCCACGCGCAACCCCCGTACGGAACCCGAAGACGCCGATGGCGGCGCGACCCTGACCAAAGCCGAGCTCGCCGAGCGCTTGTTCGAGCGCATCGGCTTCAACAAACGCGAGTCGAAGGACATCGTCGACACCTTCTTCACGCTCATTGCGCAACGCCTGATCGCCGGTGAAGAGGTGCGCATTGCCGGCTTTGGGCAGTTTCAGGTGCGCGCCAAGCCCCCGCGCCCGGGGCGCAACCCGCGCACGGGCGAGCTGGTGCCCATCGAGGCGCGACGCGTGGTGACCTTCCACGCGTCGCCCAAGCTCAAGGCAGCGCTGCAGAGCGGCGCTTCGAACCCCACCGACGCGGATCGATGACGCCGGTGGCCAACGCCACCCCGGCCAAGACGACGCTGCCGCCGCCCACCATCCACGGCGTGATGGCCTCATCCAACAGCAGCGCGCCGTAGCCGATGGCGAAGACCGGGATCAAAAAGGTCACGGTCAGCGTGCGCGCGGGGCCAGCGGCTTCGATGAGGCGGAAGTACAGCAGGTACGCGAGTGCGGTGCACAGCACGCCCGCGGCCATCACGGCCAGCCAAGCATGCACGCCCGCAGGCTGCGCTGGCCACGTCCACAGGGTGGGCACGAGCAACCCCAGGGTCGCGCCAAACTGGCTGCCCGCCGCCGTCGCCATGGGGGGGATGCCCATCAGGTACTTTTTGGTGTAGCTGGCCGCCAGCGCGTAGCACACCGCCGCCGCCAGGCAGGCCAACACCGCCCAGCCCGTGCCCCCCGGGGTGAAGCGCGCCTGCTTCCACGACAGCAGCGAGACCCCGACGAACCCCAGCACCAGCCCAAGCGCGCGCCAGCGCGCCGGGCGTTCCCCCAGCCACAGCCAGGCCACCAGCGCGCCAAACAGCGGCACCGTGGCGTTGAGGATGGCCGTCAGCCCGGTGCTGATCGACAGCAGCGCGTAGGCAAACAGCCCAAACGGAATGCCGGAATTGATCAGCCCCACGAACAAAATGCGCCGCGCATGGGCGCGCAAGGCCTGCCAGTGACCACTGAGCACCACCACCGGCAGCAGCACCGCGCCGGCAATGGCCACGCGCAGACCCGCGGTGGCCACCGGCCCGAAGGCGCGCGCCGCTTCGCGCATGAACAGAAACGACGAGCCCCACAGGGCGGCGAGCAGCAAAAATTCGGCAACGAGTTTGGGTGGCATGACGGCACACGGGTAAAGCCGGACATCATAAGCCCGCCTACAATCGGCGCACTGTCACGCACGACTCGTCCTGTGAATCCCATGGTTGATTCCCCCGCGCGCCTGCGCCCGCCGCCCGCCCACGCGTTCAAGGCCTACGACATCCGCGGCACCGTCCCCGACACCATCGATCCCGGCTTTGCCCATGCGCTGGGTCGCGCCTTTGGCGCGCGTGCGCGCGCGTTGGGCGAACCCACCGTCGCCGTCGGCCGTGACGGTCGCCTCAGCAGCCCGGCGCTGGCCCAGGCGCTCATCGAGGGGCTGGCCGACAGCGGGGTGGACGTGCTCGACCTCGGCATGGTCACCACGCCGATGCTGTACTTTGCCGCAGCCACCCACTGTCGCAGTGGCATCCAGGTCACGGGCAGCCACAACCCGAAGCACCACAATGGCTTCAAGATGGTGCTGGCGGGTCGCGCCATCTACGGCGACGACATCCAGGCCTTGCGCGCCGCCATGGCCGCCGATGCCGCGCCCGCAACCACGCGCGGCCGCGTGCGACGCCTGGACATCCTGCCCGAATACATGGCCCGCATCACCGGGGATGTGCGGCTGGCGCGCCCGCTCAAGCTCGTCATCGACTGCGGCAACGGCGTCACCGGGGCGTCGGCGCCCGCGCTGTTTCGCGCCCTCGGGTGCGAGGTCACGGTGCTCTACGGCGAGGTGGACGGCGAGTTCCCTCACCACCATCCCGACCCGTCCAAGCCGGAAAACCTGCGCGACCTGATGGCGGCGCTGCAGCGCACCGGTGCCGACCTCGGTTTTGCCTTCGACGGCGATGGCGACCGCCTAGGTGTGGTCACGCCCAGTGGCCAGAACATCTTTCCCGACCGCCAAATGATGCTGTTTGCCGCCGACGTGCTCGCGCGCGTGCCGGGCGGCACCATCGTGTACGACGTCAAATGCAGCCAGCGCCTGGCACCGGCCATCCGCGCCGCGGGTGGTGTGCCGCTGATGCACCGCACCGGACACTCGCTGATCAAGGCCAAAATGCGCGAGGTCGGCGCGCCGCTGGGTGGCGAAATGAGCGGGCACATCTTCTTTCAGGAGCGCTGGTACGGCTTTGACGACGGCAGCTACGCCGGCGCGCGCCTGCTGGAGATCCTGAGCCGCTATGACAACCCCGGCGCGGTGCTGGATGGGCTGCCGACCAGCCACGCCACGCCCGAACTCAACGTTGCATGCGCCGAGGGCGAACCGCACCGCCTGGTGGCCGAGCTGCAACGGCAGGCACGCTTCGATCCCCCGGCTGACGTCAGCACGGTCGACGGTCTGCGCGTGGATTGGCCGGACGGCTTCGGGCTGATACGCGCCTCCAACACCACGCCGGTGCTGGTGCTGCGGTTCGAAGGCCAGACGCCCGAGGCGCTGGCACGCATCGAAGCCCAAATGCTGGGCTGGCTGCGCCGCGTCAAGCCGGATGCGGTGGTGGGCGACGCCGCCCATTGACCGGCGCGTATTGCGCACTCGGGACTGTGTCGTGACCGCCGCTGCCATCGCCCCCGACCCCGACCCGGAAGTGATCGTCTTCAACCTGAAGCGGCGCTACACCGGTGTGTCGGCCACCGTCAACGCCTTGGTCCCGATCCAGGCGCGCCAGTGGCGGCTGGCCTACTGCGGCACCTCGCTGCCGCATGGCATGCCGGGCATGACGCTGCGGCAGGTCATCGCGCTGTCGCGCCGCCCGCCAGCGGGGCGGCCGTTTCGCATCTGGCACGTGCGGCGCGACCATGAGATGGCCGCGGGCCTGTGGGCGCGCGACGTGCTGCGGCTGCCGATTCGGCTCGTTTTTACGTCGGCGGCGCAACACCGGCATGGCTGGTTTCCGCGCTGGTTGATCAGCCGCATGGACGCGGTGATCGCCACCACCCCGAAAGCGGCCAGCTTCGTGCCCAACACCACGGCGGTGGTGCCGCATGGCATTGACCTGACGCGCTTTGTGCCACCGCCGGACAAGCTGATGGCGTGGCGCGACAGCGGTTTGCCGGGGCGCTACGGCATAGGTGTGTTCGGACGCGTGCGGCCCGACAAGGGCACGGACGTCTTTGTCGAGGCGATGATCGCCGCGCTGCCGCATCTGCCGGAGGTGACCGCCGTGATCGCCGGCCGGGCCATGCCGCAGCACGAGGCCTACCAACGCGAGCTGCAAGCGCGCATCGATGCCGCCGGACTGCACGAGCGGATCCGTTTTCTGGGCGAGGTGCCGGCGGCCGAGGTGCACCGCTGGTACCAGCGCTGCCTGGTCTGCGTCGCGTGCCCGCGCTACGAGCCCTTTGGCCTGACGCCGTTCGAGGCCGCGGCCGCAGGCTGTGCGCTGGTGTGTTCACGCACGGGCGCGTTTGAGGCGCTGGTGCAGCCTGGCGTCAACGGGGAGCTGGTCGACACCGGGGACGCCGCGGGGCTGGCCCAGGCCGTCCGCCGCGTGCTGACCGACCCGTTGGCGGCGCAACGCATGGGCCAAGCGGCCCGTGCGCGCGTGGCAGAGCATTTTTCGCTGGAGCGCGAGGCGGCAGGAATTGGGGCAGTCTACGAGCGCTTGTGGGCGGCGTCCCCGTCTGGCACATGAGACGCATCACCGGCACCGTCATGCCAATGGTCGGCCACCCACGCGGCGGGGCGGTTGTAATGGCGCAAATGGCGCAACAACCCCGCTTCGCGCTCGCCGCGCAAACCGGCCCGGATGTGGGCCAGCGGGGGCAATGCGGGTGCCGCCGCGTGCCAGCGCCCGGCGATGGCATCGGGCGGGTTGAGGGGACCGGGGAAGATCACCACACGGGCCTGGCGCGGCAAACGCGGGGCAAGCCAGTAGTTCAGCGGAAAAGGGGGGATGCAGTGCATTTTGAAATGGGCCACCCACCCCCGGGGCCAGAACCGCACACCGCCCGGGGCGTGGCGGGTGACAAAGCGCTGCTCGAACCGGTAGCGATCGGCAATGCCTTGTGGATCCTGCAAAAAACGCTCGCGCAAAGGGGCGAGCTTGCCCACCGGGTAGCGAAAGATCGAGGTTTGGCCCAAGCGCTCAAACGGCGTGTTCGGATTGCGTGCCAGAATGACGTCATTCGGATCGCCATACGTAAAAAACGCGTCCATCGAGCCGACCACGACGACGTCCAGGTCCAAAAACAGCACGGGGCCGCGCAGCCCCGGCAACTCGCGGTGCCACAGCCGCGACTTGCCCCAAATGCCGTAGGTGTTGCGCGGCAGTTCGCAGCCCAGCTCGGGCAGGGGCAGACACGTCACCTCGGGCCGGATGTGCCCGGGGTCATCGGTCAGGCAGTAGAAGCGAAACGGTGGCGTCGTGTGGCGGGCCACCATGGCGTAGAGCCGATTGACGTATTCGGGTCCATACTTGGTGCCCCAGCGGATGGTCAAAAATTGTTTGTCCATGGGATGATCGAAACGGGCTCCGGCAACGACCCGAGCCGGGAGTGTACCCATGTCGCGCGGCGATGCCGTGGTGTGTGAGGGCGCCAGCATGAACGGGCATGGGCAGCAACCGTTGCGTGTGCTCATGGTGGTGCACAGCCGTCAACTGGGCGGGGCGGAACGCCACGCCCTGGCGTTGTTGCTGGCGCTGCGCCGGCGCGGTTGCGACGTGTCCCTGGCGGCCCCCGCGCAAGGGTGGCTGGCGCAGGCAGCTGGCGCAGCGGGTATCCGCTGCCACGCCGTTGGCCTGCATGGCAAATTCGATGCGTTGTCGGCGTGGCGCCTGTCGCGCCTCATGCGCGCGCAGCGGCCTGATGTGGTGCATGCGCACCTGACGCGCTCGACCCACTACGCAGACTGGGGCCGACGGTGGTCGGGGCTGGCTTGTGTCCTGGTGGCCACGGCCCATGCCACCCACGCGCAGCGGCATTTTGAGCGCGCCGATCGGGTGATCGCGGTGTCGGCAGCGGTCGCGGGCGCGCTGCGGGCACGCGGCCTGGGGCCCGAGCGCATCGACACCGTGTTGCATGGCATGGCCGATCCTGGGGAGGGACCGGATGGTGCTGCCGCACCCACGGCACCGGGCGCCGCGGTGCGGCTGGGCATGCTGGCACGCTTCATCCCGGACAAGGGGCATGACACCGCCCTGCGCGTGCTGGCCGAGGTCCGCGCACGCACCGCGACCCCTGTTCAACTGCACCTGGCGGGTGATGCGCAAACACCCTGGGGGCAGCAGATGAAGCAACTGGCGCACCGGCTGGGGGTGGAGGATGCGCTGGTTTGGCACGGTCAGACCGACCGGCCCATGGAATTTCTGCGTTCCCTGGACGTGGTGCTGGTGCCGTCACGGCGTGAAGCGCTGGGACTGACGGCGGTGGAGGCGCTCGCGGTCGGGCGTCCGGTGTTGGCCTCGAATCTGGGGGGCTTGCCGGAAGTGGTGACCGATGGCGAGGTGGGCCGCCTGTTGCCGGTGGATGATGTGTCAGCCTGGGCGCAGGCCTTGTTGTCGTTGATCGACGACCCGCAGCGCCGTTTGGCTTGGGGGAGGGCGGCGCGCACGCGATTCAAGCGCCAGTTCGACCTCGAGCGCATGGTCGAACAAACCCTGGCGGTGTACCGCCGCGCGCAACGTGCCCGGGGCGTCGACGGGAGGACATAAGGCATGACGATGGCCAAAACGCGGGCGGCGCATGGCTTTGACATTCTGATGTACCACCAGGTGGGGGAGTTCGAACCGATGCGCGAGCACCGCGCGACCTACTGCCACGTGGCGCGCTTTCGGGCGCAAATGGCCTGGTTGGCGCGTTGGGGCTATCGGGTGTGTTCGCTGGCCGATGCCTGCGCCCGCTGGAGCACGGGCCAGCTCGACCGCCGCACCGTGGTATTGACGTTCGACGACGGCTACGAAAATTTCTACCAGTACGCTTGGCCGATCTTGCAGCAACACGGTTGGACGGCCACGGTCTATCTGATTGCCGGCTCGATTGGCGCAACGGCGCACTGGCTGGCACAAGCGGGCCACCCGGCGGCGCGCCTCATGGACTGGCCGCGCATTCGCGCGCTGCAGCGTGAAGGGGTGCATTTCGGTTCCCATGCGTGGCACCACCAACGCCTGGCCGGCCGCCCATGGGAGGCGCAGTGGCAGGAGTTGCGCGACAGTCGTCACGCCCTCGAGGATGGGTTGGGGGTGTCGGTACACGATGTTTGCTATCCCTACGGCAGCTACGACGCGACCACGCTCGCCGTGGCAGCGGAGACGGGTTATACGCGAGGGGTGACCTGCGTGCGGGCGCGCGTTGCGCCGGGGTGGGACCCGTTGGCACTGCCGCGCAAGGCGGTCTCGTACGGTGACAGCGCCCTGGGCATGGGGTGGAAGCTGGCCTTCAAAAATACCCCCAAGCACGAGGTGGTGATGCGGCCGGGATTTGGCGTGGAGGTGGCGTGACACATCCGGTATCATCGGCGCCGCCCTGGCCCTACCGGCTGCTGAGTGCGCTGCTGGTGCCGCTGGTGTTGGGCCGGGTGCTGTGGCGTGCGCGACGCGAACCGGCGTACGGCCAACGGTGGTGGCAGCGACTGGGGTATTACGGGCTAGACGTCCCGCCCCTGCAGGATGCCGTTTGGATCCACGCCGTCTCGCTGGGCGAGATGCGCGCGGCTGCGATCTTGCTGCAGGCCCTGCGCGCCCGGTGGCCGCAGGTGCGGGTGGTGCTCACCCACAGCACGGCCACCGGCTGGGAGGAGGGGCAGCGTTGGTGCCGCGAGGGCGACGTGCAGGTCTGGTTGCCTTGGGATTCGGCAGGCGCATGCCAGCGTTTTGTGCGCCGTTTTCGACCCCGTGTCGGGCTGCTGGTGGAAACCGAGGTGTGGCCCAACCTGGTCCATGCTGCGCATGCCGCCGGGGTACCGCTGTGGCTGATCAACGCGCGTCTGAGCGAGCGCAGTCAGGCGCGCGCGCAGCGCTGGCCGGCGCTGGCCCGCCAGGCCTACGGCGGGCTGCATGCGGTGTGGGCGCAGACCGCTGCAGACGCCGCGCGGCTGCAACGGTTGGGCGCATCGGTGACCGGCGTCATGGGTAACCTCAAGTTCGACCTCGACCCCAGCGCGTCTTTGCTGGCGCGGGGGCGGGCCTGGCGCGCCCGGCTTGCCGATGACCGCCCGATCGCGGTGTTGGCCAGCAGTCGCGACGGGGAAGAGGAACTTTGGCTGCGTACCGTGACCGCCCAGGGGGCGGCCGCTGCGGTGCGGTGGCTCATCGTGCCCCGCCACCCGCAGCGCTTCGACGCTGTGGCGCGCATGTTGCAAGCGGCCGGCTGCACGGTGGCGCGGCGCAGCCACTGGCCTGCCACCGGTGACGCGCAGTCGTGGGCAGCGGTGCGGGCGGCGGATGTCTGGCTGGGCGATACGTTGGGCGAAATGCCCGCCTACTACGCGCTGGCCGACTGGGCGTTGATGGGCGGCAGCTTCTTGCCTTACGGCGGCCAAAACCTGATCGAGGCGATTGCCTGTGGCTGCCCGGTGATTCTGGGGCCGCACACCTTCAATTTTCAGGAGGCCACGCGGGCGGCTGTCGAGGCACAAGTCGCCGTCCAGGTCGACGGCATGGCCGCAGCGGTGCGCGAGGCACTGCGATGGCGGGACGACCCTGCCTGGCCCAGGGATGCCCGCGCCCGGGCGCCGGCCTGGCTGGCGCAGCACCGCGGCGCTGCCCAGCGGTTGGTGCAGGCGCTGGAACCTTGGTTGTCCAGGCCGCCCCACGCCGCGGGCGGATCGTCAGGCGCCGTCAGCGCGCCTGCAACAGCGCGTTGATCGCCTGCACATCCTCGGGCTTGAGCACGCCGGCCGCCTGGCGCAGACGCAGGTTGCCGACCAGGACGTCGTAGCGTGCTTTGGCCAGTTGGGCCTTGGTCTGGTAGAGCTGGCTTTGGGCGTTGAGCACGTCGATGTTGATGCGCACGCCCACTTGGTAGCCGAGCTGGTTGGCTTCCAGCGCGCTTTGGCTGGAGGCTTCGGCGGCTTCGAGCGCGCGCACCTGGCCCAGGCCCGATTGCACGCCGAAGAACGCCGCGCGCGTGGCTTGGCTGACGGCGCGCAAAGCGCCTTCGACATCGTTGCGGGCCTTGTCCTCCAGGGCGACGGTTTCCTTGACGCGGTTGTCCAGCGCACCCCCGGTGTAGAGCGGCAGGTTGAACTGCACGCCGATGCTGGCGGTGTGGTTGCGCACGTAGCCGGGCACCGTGGCAACAGAGGAGGGCGCGCGGGCAAACTGATACTGCGCGACCGCGTCCAGGGTTGGCCCCTTGGCCGCTTCGGCCTTGCGCACTTCCAGCCGGGCGATGTCCAGTGCGGCTTGGGCCGCGCGCACGCTGGGGTGTTCGGCCACGGCGCGCTGCACCCAGGCCGACACGTCCGCAGGCGCCAGCGCCGGCAAGCTCACCGGGGTGGGCAGGCGCCAAGGCTGGGTGCCGCTCTTGCCCACCAGTTGGTCGAGCGCCAGCTTTTTGACGCGCAGGTCGTTTTCGGCGGCGATTTCCTGCGCCACGACGAGGTCAAAGCGCGCTTGCGCCTCGCGCGTGTCGGTGATCGTGGCCGTGCCCACTTCGAAGTTGCGCTGCGCCGCCGCCAGCTGCTCGCTGACCGCCGCTTTTTGCGCCCGTACGAAGGTCAGCGTGTCCTCCGCACCCAGCACGTCGAAGTAGGCTTGGGACAGCCGCACGATCAGGTCCTGCTCGGCGGCTTGCAACTGCGCCTCAGCGGCCTGCAGCGAGCGTTCGGCCTGCTCCACCTCCAGCCGGTTGCCCGGTCGGTACAGGGGGTGGCTGGCGGCGAGCTTGGCGGTCTGGTTGTTGAAGGTGTCGTCCAGCGCCGCCATCGAGCTGTCGCGCCGGTTGACGAACGCCTCGGCCGACAGGCCGACCGTGGGCAGCACCCGTGCGCGGGCCTGCTCGGCCTTGGCCCGGTTGGCCTCGTACTGGGCTTTGGCGGCCAGGTAGGTGGCATCGTAGGCCTGGGCCGCTTCCAACAGGGCCTGCAGGCTTTGCGCATGGGCGAGCGAGCCGGTCCCGGCCAGCACAGCGGCGGCAACGTGCCACAGGCGGGCCGGCAAACGGGCGGCGAGGCGGCGACGGGCGATGTTCGGCATGGCGTTCGTTCCCTGATGGTGTAATACAGGTGGGAGTATACGGGGAATCGCCCGCCCGTGCAGGCGGTGTTCAGTACTGGGGAATGGTCGGGTCCACTTCCGCGGCCCAGGCGTGGATGCCACCGGCGATGTTGACCACATCGTCGTAGCCCTGCCGGTGCAGGAAATACGCCACTTGCGCGCTGCGGCCCCCGTGGTGGCACAGGCAGGCGATGGGCCGGTCTTTGGGCAACTCGGCCAAGCGCGCCGGGATGCTGGCCATGGGCATGTGCCGCAGCTCAAAGCCGTCGGGGCGCACGCTGGCGGTTTGCACCTCCCACGGCTCGCGCACATCGAGCACGATGGGCTGGGCGTCGGGCGTTTGCACGCGGCACTGGCGCAACCAGTCGGTCAGCTGCGCGGGGCGGATGTGGGGCACCATGGGCGGCAGGCTCAGAAGCGGAAGCGGCTGGGTTCGGGGAAGTTGCGCAGGCGCGGGATCACGATGTCCCAGGGCTGCTCGCTGTGGTAGCTGGCCTCGCCGCTGCGTTCGACCATCGTGGCGCGCATGATCGGCTCTTCACCCACGACGGCGAACAGCCGACCGCCCACGCGCAGCAGCTCGAGCAGATCGGTGGGCACTTCGGCCACCGAGCCGCTCAAAACGATGACGTCGTACGGCGCTTCGCTGACGCAGGGGGCAAAGCGGCCGGCTGCGGCATCGGCCGTTTTGACCTGCACGTTGGTGATGCCGGCGCGGGCCAAGTTGGCGCGTGCGGTGTCGGCCAGCGTGGGGTTGATTTCGATGGTGAGCACCTGGCGCGCCAGCCGGCCCATGAGGGCGGCCATGTAGCCGGAGCCGGTGCCGATTTCGAGCACGTTGTCGGTGGGCTTGAGTGCCAAGTCCTGCAGCGTGCGGGCTTCGACCTTGGGCGCGAGCATGCACTCGCCCTCGACCGCAGGGTGCGACAGGGGGATTTCCAGGTCCGACAGCGCCAGCGCCTGGTAGGCGGGGGGCACGAAGGTTTCCCGCTTGACTTCGGCCAGCAGCGCCAGGACCGTGGCGTCGAGCACCTCCCAGGGGCGGATCTGTTGCTCGATCATGTTGAAGCGGGCTTTTTCGAAGTCGAACGCGGTCGCGCTCATGCCGTACTCCTATGGGTATGTTGGGCGGGCAATGCCATGCATTTTACCGAAGGCCACCGATTCAGGCGCCGCGCTCGAGCGCGGCGCGCAGTCGGTACAGGGCCTCCAGCGCATCGCGCGGGCTCAGCGCGTCCGGATCCAGCTCGGCCAGCTGCTGCAGCACGGGGTGTTCGTCGGGCGGGCTGGGCAGCGGCTCGGGCGCCGGGGCAAAGAGGTCGATTTGCTGCTGCGCGCGCGCGCTTTGCGCCTCCAGCTGCGCCAGCGCATGGCGCGCCTGCTGCACCACCGCCGTCGGCACGCCCGCCAGCCGCGCGACCTGCACGCCGTAGCTGCGGCTCGCGGGCCCGGGTTCGATTTGGTGCAAAAACACGATCTCACGTCCCTTGCCCTCTACCGCGCTGACGTGTACGTTGACCGCGCCCGGATGGCGGGCGGGGAACTCGGTCAGTTCAAAGTAGTGCGTCGCAAACAGCGTGAAGGCGCGTACTTTGTCGTGCAGGTAGGAGGCTATCGCGCCGGCCAGCGCCAACCCGTCGAAGGTGGAGGTGCCGCGGCCGATTTCGTCCATCAGCACCAGGCTGTGCTCGGTGGCGCCGTGCAGGATCTGCGCCGCCTCGGTCATCTCCAGCATGAAGGTGGACTGCGCGTTGGCCAGGTCGTCGGCAGCGCCGATGCGGGTGTGGATGGCGTCGATCGGCCCCAGGCGGCAGCTCTGCGCCGGCACGTAGCTGCCGATGCTGGCCAGCAACACGATCAGGGCCACTTGCCGCATGTAGGTGGATTTGCCACCCATGTTGGGGCCGGTGATGATTTGCAGCCGCGTGCGCGCGTCCAGCACCGTGTCGTTGGGGATGAAAGGGCCGGCGCCGGTTTCGCGCAGGCGTGCTTCCACCACCGGGTGGCGGCCTTGGCGAATTTCGATGCGTGGCTCGGGCACGAAGGTTGGCGCCTGCCACTCCAGGGTCAGCGAGCGTTCGGCCAGCGCCGCCAGCACGTCCAGCGTGGCCAGCGCGCGTGCCAGGGTGCCCAGCGCGGGCACGTAGGGCTGCAGCTCGTCGAGCAGGCGTTCGTAGAGCCATTTTTCGCGCGCCAGCGCGCGCTCCTGGGCCGACAGGGCTTTGTCCTCGAAGGCCTTGAGCTCGGGCGTGATGAAGCGCTCGGCGTTTTTGAGCGTTTGGCGGCGCCGGTAGTCGTCGGGCACCTTGTCGAGCTGGCCCTGCGTGACCTCGATGTAGAAACCGTGCACCTTGTTGTACTGCACGCGCAGGTTGGCGATGCCGGTGCGGGCGCGCTCGCGTGCTTCCAGGTCGAGCAAAAAGGCGTCGGCGTTGGCCTGGATGGCGCGCAGTTCGTCCAGTTCGGCGTCATAGCCGGGGGCGATGACGCCACCGTCGCGGATCAGGGCCGCCGGCTCGGGCAGCAGGGCGCGTTGCAGCAGGTGCGCCACCGCCAGGGGCGGGCGCAGGTCCGTGGCGACGCGCGCCAGCAGCGCGCTGGCGTGGGCAGCGGTCAGGGCCGCCAACGCTTGGGCCAGATGGTCGGCGCGTTGCAGGGTTTGCGCCAGCCCCACCAACTCGCGCGGGCGTGCTTGGCGCAGCGCGATGCGCGCCGCCAGGCGTTCGACGTCGCTCAGGCCGCGCAGGCCGCGGCGCAGGTCGTCAGGGCCGTGGGTGCGCAGCACGCCGATGGCATCGAGCCGTTCGCGCGCCACGGTGCGCTCGCGCGGCGGCTCCAGCAGCCAGCGCCGCAGCAGGCGACTGCCCATACCCGTGGCACAGGTATCGAGCAGCGACAACAGGGTGGGCGCGGGCTCTCCACGCAGGGTTTGGGTGAGTTCCAGGTTGCGGCGCGTGGTCGCCGGCAGCTCGATCCATTCCTGCGGGCGCACCACGCGCAGGGCGCGCACATGCCCCAGCTGCCGCCCTTGCGTGTGCTCGGCATAGTCCAGCAGGGCCGAGGCGGCGGCATGGGCCTCGGCCAAGTCTTGCGCGCCCCAGCCGGCCAGGGTGGCGGCCTGCAACTGTTCGCACAGCTTGCGCTGGCCCAGCGCCGCATCGAACACCCAGGCCGGTCGCACCGTCAGGGCCGGGCGCACGCTCGTGGCCACCGCGTCGAGCCAGGCGCGCAGCTCGGCCTCGGCCGCCGGGGCCAGGTCACCGCCGTGCAGCACCTCGTGCGGCGCCAGCCGCTGCAGCCAGCCGCGCAACGCCGCCCAGTCGCACTCGGCCAGGTGCACCGTGCCTTCGGTGACGGCCAGCCAGGCCAGACCGCAGCGCCGCCGCGCGCCCAGGTGCACCGCGAGCAGCAGCGCGTCCGTTTTGTCGGCCAGCAGTTCGCTCTCGGTCAGCGTGCCTGGGGTCACCACGCGCACCACCTGCCGCTCCACCGGCCCTTTGGCGCTGGAGACGTCGCCCACCTGCTCGCAAATCGCCACCGATTCGCCCAGGCGGATCAGGCGCGCGAGATACGTCTCCACCGAATGGACCGGGACACCGGCCATCACCACCGGCGCACCGGCCGACTGGCCGCGCGTGGTCAGCGTGATGTCGAGCAGCCGCGCCGCCCGGTGGGCGTCGTCGTAGAACAGCTCGTAAAAATCCCCCATGCGGTAAAACACCAGCGTGTGGGGGTAGTCGGCCTTGATGCGCAGCCACTGCTGCATCATCGGCGTGTGGGCCTCCAGCGGCGCGGGGGGCGCGCCGCCGGGGGCGGGAGCGTCCGCTGCTAGGGTCGTGGTCGCCATTGTCCGCCGGGACCACTCACCACGGGGCGTCGGTGCTGCCAGCGGCGTCTGCGCCGGGGGTGTCGTCCGCCGCGCGCGCATCGGCGGCGGGGGCGCGCGGCGCGTCTGTCCCCATCTGAGCATCCAGCGCCATCTTGTCACGCACCGGGGCGAACTTGCTGTACTTGCTCAGCACGCCCACCAACTGGCCGTAGATGCGCGGGTTGGCTGCCAAGCATTCCTTTTGTTCCAGGAAGTCGGCCTCGCCGGTGAAATTGCCCACCAGCCCGCCGGCCTCGGTCACCAGCAGCGCGCCAGCCGCCACGTCCCAGGGGCTCAGGCCCATTTCAAAGAAGCCGTCGCTAAAGCCTGCCGCCACATAAGCCAGATCCAGCGCGGCAGAGCCCGGCCGGCGCAGGCCGGCGACGCGCGGCATCACCTCGCCAAACATGCGCAGGTAGGTCTGAAACGCGTCGCCCGGGCGGAAGGGAAAGCCCGTGCTCAACAGGCAGTCGCGCAATTGCACGCGCCGCGCCACGCGGATGCGGCGGTCGTTGAGGTAGGCCCCCCGCCCCTTGCTGGCGGTAAAGAGGTCGTTGCGGGTGGGATCGTAAATGACGGCTTGCTCCAGACGCCCATCCACCATCAGCGCGATGCTGACGCAGTACACCGGAAAGCCGTGGATGAAATTGGTGGTGCCGTCCAGTGGATCGATGATCCAGGTGAAGGCGCGGCCTTTGCCCTTGCCCTCCCGGCGGCCGGATTCCTCTGCCCAGATGCCGTGCTCGGGGTAGGCACCGAGCAGCGTGTCGATGATGGCGGCTTCGGCCGCGTGGTCGACCTCGGTGACGAAATCGTTGGTCTGCTTGGCGCCGACACGCAGGGTGTCGAGGTCGAGCGAGGCCCGGTTGATGAGGGCGCCAGCGGCGCGCGCGGCCTTGATGGCCACGTTGAGCATGGGGTGGAGGTGGGAGGACATGAATTGTGGGCAAGAGCGACGGGAGCTGCGCGATGGCAGCGACAATAGCGGGATTCTACCGGTGCCCCCGTGTTTCGCCAAACCGTGAGCCAGGACCTTCCGACCCGTTTCGTCCTCATCGAACCCAGCCACGCAGGCAACGTGGGGGCGGCGGCGCGCGCGCTCAAGGTCATGGGCTTTGACGACCTGGTGCTGGTGCGCCCGCGCTGGCCGGACGTGCTGCAGCGCCCCGAGGCCATCGAGCGCGCCAGCGGCGCCACCGACGTGCTTGCACGCGCGCGCCTGGTCGAGACCCTGGACGCGGCGCTGGAGGGTATGACCCACCTGTGCGCCACCGCCATGACGCCACGCGATTTTGGCCCCCCGGTGGCGGCCCCGCGCGACCACCTGGCGGCGCTGGCGCCGCGCATGCGTGCGGCGTCGACGGGTGGCGTGGCGTTTTTGTTTGGGCCCGAGCGCTACGGCATGGCCAACGAGGATGTGTACCGCTGCCACGTGTGTCTGCGCATCCCGACCGCACCGGACTATGGGTCGCTCAACCTGGCAGCGGCGGTGCAGCTGATCGCCTACGAGTGGCGGCTGGCCCTGGGCGGCATTGGGGCCATGCCGGCGCGGGCGCGCGCGCGCGGCCCCATGGCCGAACCGCCAGCAGATGCCCCCGCGGTTTCGGCCATGCTGGCGCACTGGGAGGAGGCGTTGGTGGCCGTGGGCTTTTTGGATCCGGCCGCGCCCAAAAAACTGATGCCGCGGTTGCGGCGCCTGCTCCAGCGCGCCGCGCCCACCGTGCCCGAAGTCCACATCCTGCGCGGGGTGGCGCGGGCCATGATCGACGCCGCGCGCGGCGTCAGGCGCTAGACTCAGGTTTTGCTCCTTTGCCCTCGACCATGTTCCGACGCCTCAAAGCCGATATCGACGCCATCCTCGAGCGGGATCCGGCCGCGCGCTCGCGCTGGGAGGTCGTGACGTGCTACCCGGGCTTGCACGCCATCGTGCTGCACCGCCTGGCGCATGCGTGCTGGCGCGCGGGCTGGAAATGGCTGGGGCGCTGGATTTCCCACTGGAACCGCTGGCTCACCGGCATCGAAATCCACCCCGGTGCGCGCATCGGCGAGCGCGTCTTCATCGACCACGGCATGGGGGTGGTGATCGGCGAAACCGCCGAGGTGGGCGACGGCTGCACCATCTACCACGGCGTGACGCTGGGTGGCACGTCGCTCTACAAGGGCGCCAAACGCCACCCCACGCTGGGGCGCAACGTGATCGTCGGCGCCGGCGCCAAGGTGCTGGGGGGCTTTACCGTGGGCGACGGGGCCAAGATTGGCAGCAACGCCGTGGTGACCAAGCCGGTGCCGGCCGGTGCGACGGCCGTGGGCAACCCGGCGCGCATCATCGTTGCCGATGCCGACGAAAAGCGCGAGGCCGCCGCGGCGAAAATGGGGTTTTCGGCGTACGGCGTGACGCAAAACGACGACCCGCTGAGCCAGGCGCTGCGCGGCCTGATCGACAACGCCGCCGCGCACGAGCACCAGATCGCGCTGTTGTGGCAGGCGATCGAAAAGCTCGTCTGCGCGCAGCGCGGCGACTGCGTGCCGGCCGAGGCGGCCAAGACGGAGCATTTCGAAGCCGAGCGGCTCAATCAACTGCTGGGCAAGTGACGCCGGCGCTGCTGGTCCAACGCACGCAGTCGCGCCCGGCTGCTTTGGCCGCGTAGAGGGCGGCGTCGGCCTGCGCCAGCACGCTGGCGGCGGTTGCGCTGGGGTCGGTGCTGGTGACGCCGCCCACGCTGATCGTCACGGGCACCACCAGGCCGTCCGGGGTTTGCAGCGGCGTGCGGGCGACCGCTTCGCGCAATTTCCAGGCCACTTTCTGTGCCGCGTCGGCCCCCGTGTCGGGCAGCAGCACGACGAATTCCTCGCCCCCCATGCGGCCAAAGTGGTCCGTGGCGCGCAGGTGCTGCTGCACCGTGCGCACGACATGCTGCAGCACGGCGTCGCCGGTGGCGTGTCCGTGGGTGTCGTTGACCTGTTTGAAGTGGTCCAGATCGAGCGAGAGCACCGTCAGCGGCCGGCCCTGGCGGCGCATGCGCCGCAACTCGTCGTCCAGCAATTCCAGCAGCCGCCGGCGGTTGGCGATGCCGGTCAAGGCATCGGTGATGACCAAGCGCTGCAACTCGCGGTTGATGGCTGTCAGCGCGACGCGATGCTGCCGGGCCTGCCACAGCGCGGTTGCGAGCAACACCAGCGCCGTCAACACCGCGACGGCCAAGCCCGACCCGAGGCCGAACAGCAAGCGCCGTTGGCGCTCCACATCGTCGATCCAACTGGCTGGCTGCAGCACGTGCACGTGCAGCAGGCCGTCGAAGACGTCGCTGCGTGCCTCCAGCACCGGCGTGCCCTCGCCCGCGCGTGCCAGCCACCACAGGCCGGGCAGCGGGCCTGGCTGCCACGGCCACAGCTGCGGTGGCCGGTCGCCGTAGAGCGGCCAGTCGACGTCGGCGGGCGGCGGCCAGCTGGTTTGTGCACCAGCCGCTGAAACCGCCACCGCGGCTCGCGGCTGAGCACCACCACCCCGTGCGCATCGCTGACGATGGCGCCGGCGGCCGCGGTGGGCAGCAGGCTTTCGTCGAGGATGATCGACACCCCCACATACCCCACGAAGTGGCCATCCACCTGCACCGGCTCGGCAAACACCACGCTGCGCCGTCCCGTCGTCTCGCCGACCATGAACAGGTGCGCCGACCGCCCTTCGCGCGTGGCCACATGCAGCGGCCCATCACGGTATCGATTGCCCACAAAGGAGGGAATGCCCGGTGGCTCGCCTGCGGCCACCACCGTCCCCTCGCGGTCGGCCACGGCGATCAGGCCAAGGCCCAGCTCACGCACGACGATGTCCAAGCGCGCATCCAGCCGCTGCTGCCGTTCGACCACGCCGGCGGCCATGGGGTTGCGTGCCCGTTCGTCGAGCAGCGCGCGCACGTCGCCGCCCTGTGAAAAACTGACCGCGACCCCCTGGGCCAGCGCCAGGCGTTGCGTCAACACGGTGGCGGTGGCCGACGCCAGCATCTGCGCGCGGGCGCGTTCCGTGTCGAGTTCACGCGTCCATTGGTTGTCGGCCCACCAGCGGCTGGCCGCGTGGACGCCCCACAGGGCCACCGCAATCAGCGCCACCGTCACCGCCACGCCAGCCGCCCAAACGCGCCAGAGCGGCTGCGCGGGTGCTGCGAGGTTGGGGACGGGTGAGGGGTCCACGGCAGGGGTTCAGGTGGCGCGGGGCGGCCGCACGGCCGACTTCGGCCGGAAGGCGGCGCACACGGCGGGGTCGGTTTCCAGGTAGGGGCCGCCGATGAGGTCGATGCAGTAGGGGACAGCGGCGAAGATGCCGTGCACGACCGGTTGGCCATCGGCGTCGCGCAAACCCTCCAGCGTCTCGGCGATCGACTTGGGCTGGCCGGGCAGGTTGATGATCAGGCTGCGCCCGCGTATCACAGCCACCTGCCGCGACAAGATGGCCGTGGGCACGAAGCGCAGGCTGATTTGGCGCATCTGCTCGCCAAAGCCCGGCATTTCTTTGTCGGCAATGGCCAGTGTCGCCTCCGGCGTGACGTCGCGCGGCGCCGGCCCGGTGCCGCCCGTGGTCAGGATCAGGCTGCAGCCGTGTTGGTCGGCCAATTCGACCAGCGTGGCGCTGATGCGCTCGCGCTCGTCGGGGATCAGGCGCTCGACGAAGGTGATCGGATTTTTCAGTGCCCGGCCCAGCCAATCGCGCAGCGCCGGCAGGCCCTTGTCCTCGTAGACGCCGCTGCTGGCGCGGTCGCTGATCGAGACGATGCCAATGGTGACGGGGTCGAAAGCGTTCATGGTCAGGGTTGTGCAGTGGGCGCGTCGGCGGAACGGGCGTCCAGCGCCGCGCGTATGTGCTGAAACAGTTCGCGGTAGGCCCGGCCTTGGCGTTGGGCCTGGCCGGGTGCCGGCGCGGCGCGGGTCTGCGCGTCTTTGCGCGCCTGGCGGATCAGGGCGCGCAGGCGCTGCCAGTCGCCGCCGGGCTCGACCTCGCGCCACGCCTCCAGGGCCGTGTCGTCGGCGAGCAGCCGCTCGCGCCAGCGTTCGGCCTCGTGCAGACGCTGCGTTTCGGCGGCACTGCCCTGGTGCTGCTCGGCCACGGCCGCCTCGATGGCGCTGACCTGCGCCTCGTCCAACTGGCGCATGAGCTTGCCCACGTACTGCAGCTGGCGGCGCTTGCCCTCGAAGTCGTCGATGCGCTTGGCCTCGGCGACGGCGTCGAGCAGCGACTCCGGCAGGGCCAGCCGCTGCAACAGCGACGCCTTGAGGCTGAGCAGCTGCTCGCCCACCGCCTGCAGGTGGGCGCTGCGTTTTTTCAGGTCGGTCTTGCTTTGCTCGGCGTCCCACTTGGCGGTACGCTTGAGCTCGGCGTCTTCCTCGCTGCCGTAGGCAACGAAGTGACCCTTGACGAAATACCCTTTGGGCGGCTTGCGTGGCATGCCCGCTATCATAGCCAGCCACATGAAAGCCACCCATTCCCAGGCCCCTCGGGCCGCAGCCGGTGCGCAGACCGGCTTTCAATTCTCGCAAGAGCAATTCCAGGCGCTGGCCGACCTGGCGCTGCAACACGCCCGGGCGCTGGGCGTGGCCGATGCCGCGGTCGAAGTCTCCGAGGGCAGCGGCCTGAGCGTTTCGGTGCGTTGCGGCGCGCTCGAAAACGTCGAGCGCAACCGCGACAAGTCGCTGGGCATCACCGTCTACCTGGGGCAGCGGCGCGGCAACGCTTCGACATCGGACTTTTCCGCCGAGGCCATCCGCCGCACGGTGCAGGCGGCCTACGACATCGCTCGCTACACCGCCGAGGACCCGGCCGCCGGCCTGCCCGACGAGATCGACATCGCCAACGACTACCCCGATCTGGCGCTGTTTCACCCCTGGCCGATCACGGCCGAGCAGGCGGTGGAGCTGGCGTTGCGCTGCGAGGCGGCGGCGTTTGCCGTCAGCCCGCGCATCACCAACAGCGAGGGGGCGGCCGTCTCGGCGCAGCAGTCGCATTTCTGGGCCGAGCACATGCGTGGTGGCGAGCGTGGCCGGCAGGGCATTTTCGCGGGGGGCTACGCCAGCTCGCGCCACAGCCTGTCGGTCTCGCCGATTGCCGGCAAGGGCGATGGCATGCAGCGCGACTACTGGTACAGCTCGATGCGCAACCCGGCCGAGCTGGCCAGCCCCGAGGCGGTGGGCCGCTACGCCGCCGAGCGGGCGCTGGCGCGTCTGAAGCCGCGCAAGATTGCCACCACCGAGTGCCCGGTGCTGTTCGAAGCGCCGCTGGCAGCGGGGCTGCTGGGCGCCTTCGTGCAGGCGGTCAGCGGCGGGGCGCTCTACCGGCGCACCACCTTTTTGCCCGACAGCCTGGGGCGGCAGATTTTCCCGGCGCACATCGACATCCAGGAGGATCCGCACCTGCTGGGCGGCAAGGGCAGTGCGCCGTTTGACGACGAAGGCGTGCGCACGCTGGCACGCCCCGTGGTCAGCGCCGGGTGCGTCAAGGGCTATTTTCTGAGCACGTATTCGGCGCGCAAGCTGGGCATGCGCACCACCGGTAACGCCGGCGGATCGCACAACCTGTTGATGACCAGCCGCCTGACCGAACCGGGCGACGACCTGCCGGCGATGCTGCGCAAACTGGGCCGCGGTCTGTTCGTCACCGAGCTGATGGGGCAGGGGGTCAACCCCGTGACCGGCGACTATTCGCGTGGCGCATCCGGTTTTTGGGTCGAGGACGGCGTGATCGCCTACCCCGTGGCGGAGATCACCATCGCCGGCAACCTCAAGGACATGTTCCGCGGCATCGTGGCCATTGGCGCGGACGTCTACAACCTGGGCGCGAAGAACGTCGGCTCGGTGTTGATCGAGCGCATGACGGTGGCCGGAAGCTGATCCGCCGTAACGGGCTTGGCTGCGCCGGCTACCATCGCACCATGGCGCGTTACCACTTCACCTGCGAGGCCCAGCCGCAATACCTGCCGCAGCACTCTTCGCCTGCGGACGGCATCTACCGCTTTGCCTACACCATCACCATCTGCAACGTGGGGGAGGTGGCCGCGCAGCTCATCGCCCGCCATTGGGAGATCGAGGACGCCAACGGCGACACCCAGGTCGTGGACGGGCTGGGCGTGGTCGGGCAGCAACCCCTGTTGCACCCGGGTGAGTCGTTTCGCTACACCAGTTCGGCCGAATTGCGCACCCCCATGGGCATCATGACCGGCCACTATTTTTGCGTGGCGGTCGATGGCACCCGTTTTGAGGCAGCGATTGCGCCCTTTGTGCTGCGCGCCGATCGCCGGTGATGCGCCTGGCGCCAGGTGGTGGTGCCCGACCCAAGAAAAAACGGCTTGCACCCGGGCGGGCACAAGCCGTTTGGTGTGTGGTCGGCGTGGCGGGATTCGAACTCGCGACCCCTTGCACCCCATGCAAGTGCGCTACCAGGCTGCGCTACACGCCGAGAACCGAAATTATAAGCGGTTTTCGGTGCCGATGGCGGCCGGGGCCGCCGAGTCGGTATCGAGCAGCGCACGAATGGCGCGCAGCTCGGCCAGCAGGGCGCGGCGCTGGTCGGCATCGGGCGCAGCACCCACAAGCGAGGCCGCGGCGTCGACGCTGGCGGCGAGTGCGGGCGGCGGGGCATCATCGGCCAGCGCAGGGCCCGTCTTGCGCGCGCGTTCCTGCTGGGCCAGCTCGGCCAGCCGGTTGCGCGCCCCGTGGATGGTAAAGCCCTGGTCGTACAGCAGCTCGCGGATGCGCCGGATCATCAGCACTTCATGGTGCTGGTAGTAGCGCCGGTTGCCACGGCGCTTCATGGGCCGCAGTTGGGTGAATTCCTGCTCCCAGTAGCGCAGCACGTGGGGTTTGACGCCGCACAGCTCGCTGACCTCGCCGATGGTGAAGTAGCGCTTGGGTGGAATGGGGGGCAGGGCGTCTTGGCTGGACATGGTGGCGGAACGTCGAAACCCGCAAATTTACCGCAACGCGCCTCAGAGGCCCATGATTTCCGGGCCGCCTTTGGCCAACGCGCGCTGGTACGCCGGCCGGGCGCGGTAGCGCTCGCGGTAGGCCGCCACGGCGGGAAAGCGCGCCGCCGCCTGCGTCCCCCCCAGGGCCAGGGCGGCTTCGACCGCAAAGCTCATCTGGAAGTCCGCCAGGGCCAGCCGCTGTCCGGTCAGCCACGGCCGCTCGCGCAGCGTGTGCTCCAGCAGCCCGAGTGCCGCGTCGATGTTGGGCTCGACGAAGCGTTGCAGCACCTGTTGGCTGATCGCACGCGCGATCGGACGCGCAAAAAACGGCATGCGCTGCTTGGGGATGTTGACGAACACCAGTTTCATCACCACCCAGTTCATCAGCGAGCCCTCCGCAAAGTGCATCCAGAACCGGTTGTCGCGCTGCGCGGCGCTGCCCGCGGGGGGCACCAGGTCGCGCAGTTCGCCCTGCGGCGCTGGCGCGAAGGTTGCGGCCAGGTATTCCAGGATCGCGCCCGACTCGGCCACCGTGACGTCACCGTGGGTGATGACCGGGGCCTTGCCCAACGGATGGACGGCCTTGAGTTCGGGTGGCGCCAGCCGCGTGCGCGCATCCCGGCGGTACAGGCGCAGCTCGTAGGGCACGCCCAGCTCTTCGAGCAGCCACAGCACGCGGTGCGAGCGGGAATGTTCCAGGTGGTGGACGACGAGGGCGGTCAAGGCAATGGCTCCGGTGGGTCAGCGCGACCGTATCAGGGCATCGAGCCGCTGGGCGTCGGCGCAGAACAGGCGTATGCCCTCGGCCAGC
>NZ_VJOL01000090.1 GCF_007556705.1 Tepidimonas thermarum
GCGCCATCCAGTCCGTTCTCGAGCAAGATCGCATAAGCGGCTTCCAAGGGGTTGGTTTCGACTCGTATTGCCATGAGGGTTACACTCCTTTCTCGAAGTCATGGCGTCAGACCCACCCTCGCGCTGTCTGCTGGGCGGGGAGCGTAGGCGCGTAGCGCCGGAGATCCCCGCCCAGCAGACAACCGGCAAAATGGAATTTACAGAAAGAACGATACACAACTGTCGCACCCAGCGCTGTAACCCGCGCCATCGCAGAGGGTCGCATCACGCCAATAGTGGTCGACGGGCGAGAGATGATCGAGCCCATTGCGGCCGATGCGCAGTGGGCGGCCAACTCCCGTCGGCGGACGGGTAGCTCACCCGCCGTGCCGGTGCGAAGCGGTAGCGTAGCCCCGGGTGCCACCTACGAGGACGCACGACGCGTTCGCGAGGAGGCGGAGGCGCAGCTGGCCGTGCTGAGGCTGCAGGAGCAGCGGGGTGAGCTGATTCGCGTCGACGCGGTACGGCATGCGGTCGCCCGGCGACTGAGCACCCTGCGCGAGCGCTTTCTGGGCATCCCTGACCGCGTTGCGACGGGCCTGGCTGCGACCACTGATCCGGTGGCCGTGCACCAAATACTAGAGGACGAGATTCGAGGTGCGTTGAGCCTTGTCGCTGATGGCGACTTGCTCAATTCGCAGGAGGGCAGCCATGCATGAATCGCTAGAGCTGTACGTGCTCCCGCTGGCTTCGCATGATGCCGAAATCGCCGGTCTGGAGGCCGTACCTGGCCGCCTTCCCGAAATCTGGCGACTGCCAGGCGAGCCGCTGCGGACGATGCTGCGCCGCGCACTGCGCGAGGCGACGCCGGGCCCCTCGTTCTGGTGTTCGCCGATCATCAGGAGGCCGCACCATGAGTGACCACCGCGAGCACTTGCTGGCGCTGCTCGAGGATCGGCCCTCGCCCGAGACCTGGCAGTGGGTGCGCGAGCGCGTGCGCGCATGGCTCCTGTCGGGGCAGCGTGGCGCCCTTGACGCGGACGGCCGCCGACTGCGACGGCCCTCGCCAAGCCTGGCGCGCTGCCTGGGGATGCCAAGCACCCCCGAACCGGCCCGCCTTCGGCTGCGCGACGAATACCTGTACCGCCTGGCGCAGCACGTCGAAGCCGAGATCGGTCCCCATCCCTGGCGCATCGCAGTCGAGCTGGCGCGAATGGCCCAGCGATTCGAGCTGCGCAAGTGGCCCGCCTGGTGGCGCCTGGATGAAGCGCCCGAACACGCCAGCGAGCTCGAGCGGCTGCTGTTTGAGGCCCGCCGCATTGGCGGGGTGCCGCTGCCATCGACGCCCCGCCGCTACCGCCAGCTCCTGGAAGGCCGGGGCCGCTGAAGCACTTTATTGTCAAGACTTCGCGCGCGGGTTGGTTCAATCGTGGCATCAACCCATCACGAAAGGCCCCCCGAATGGAAGCGACCCCAATCCGCCCGACGCTGCGCGAGCTGCAGCGCAGGACCGCCGACGAGCTCGGTTTGCAGGCGCAATCCCTGCAGCGATATGGGTCCAAGCTGGACCTCCGCGAGCTGGTGCTGTCCAAGACCCGCCACCCGTTGCGCCCGCTTGATGAGCGCAAGGTCTCGGCCTGGTCTGAGCTCACCGAATCGCTGCGTCAGCGCGGCGGCAATGTTCCGAGTGGCACCTGGGTGCCGCTGAAAGCGCTGACGCGCGATCTGACCACGAGCAATTCGTCGAGCCTGACCACGGCGCGCCTGGACCGCGAAAACGCCGCAAGTCTGCTGCCGAGCTCCGCTGTCATTGGCGGCGGCGCTACCGTGCTCTCGGGCCTGACGGGATCGTCTTACGGCATCACCACCACCACGCCGCTTGACCCCGCCGATGGGTGGATTGCCGAGGGCGACCCGGCCCCCCAGCGTGAGCCGACCTTTGGCGAGTCGCGCCTCACGCCGAAAAGCCTGATCGTCACCGTCACACTCTCGCGCCGCCTGCTGCATGACGCAGCCGTCGACGTCAACGCGCTGCTGTCGCGCGAGCTGGTGACCCGCCTCGCACACGCCATCGACCTGGCCGCGATCAACGGCAACGGCACGAGCCAACCGCTGGGCCTGCTGGGCAATGCCGACCTCGACGTGCTCGAGGCTGGCGCGAACGGTGCTGCACCCACCTGGGGGCACCTGGTGGACCTCGAGCACTCTGTCGCCACACGCGCGGGCCAGATGGCTGCGCCTGCGTTCCTGATGAGCCCTGCCCTGGCCAAGAAGCTGCGGACCACCCAGCGCGTTTCAGGCGGCGACCTGTTCCTCTTCGAAGGCCGCGACCTGCTGGGCTACCCGGTGCGCGTGACCCCAAATGTCCCGGACAACCTGACCAAGGGCACCAGTTCCGGCGTCTGTTCTGCGCTGGTGCTGGGCGACCTGGCCGAGATCGCTGTCGGTTTCTGGGGTCCGGCAGCAATCGACTTGCTGGTCGACGACATTACCGGCGCCAAGGATGGCCGCGTGCGCATCATCGCCCGTGCTGACGTTGGCATCGCGCCGATCCGCGTCGGGGCCTTCGCAGCCTTCAAAGACCTGCTGACCGCCTGATATGGCTACCGCCGCCAGCCGGATCAATCGCGTCCCAAAGGGGCTCATCGCTAACGCTGAAGGCCGGTCGATCGGCCGCAAGGCGGAGCAACCGCAGGCCAGCAACTCCGCCATCTGGGAACTGCTGCTACGCCCACGGGATGTAATGATGGCTCAACGGGGCTACTCGCTGGCGCTCGAGCTGATCCAAGGTAAGCGCGAGCTGATGCCGCTACTGCAGATCGAGTTGGTAGCCGCTGCAACCACGGGCGATGCGTCTCGCGCCGCTGGCTTTCTCGATGGCGTGTTAGCCGCAGTCGAATCTTTGGTGGCGAGCGGGGCTCGCGTCAATACCCAAAATCCCGTCACCCGTCATCTGCTGTCGATCGGCCCCCAGGAGCGGCGCGCCTTGCTGCCGTGGCTGGGAGCCGACGAAGGGGTGGCGGTACTGCGCGACTTTGTGGAGCTCGCGCAGTGGGTGGGGCTCAACTGCCGCATCAACCTGGTAAAAAAGCATTGAGCCGCTCTGGTGGCGCCGAAGTGACAGGCGCCACGGCGTGACCCAAGGCCGAAAGGCTGGAAAGTCCCCAACAAGCGCAGCGTGGTTTCTGCGTTCACTCGTAGTCGAGATGGGAAGACACCCCCGGCAGGCGAAAGCCTGACCGGGGCTCTGTCTTTATGGGGACGAGGCTCAAACGTCTGGCCATGCTTTGCACCCGTCTATGGCTGGTGTATATTGGTGCCTGTTGGTGTCTGTACTCGGCCTGTTAATCCGTAGGTCCCTGGTTCGAGCCCAGGTCGGGGAGCCACATCAATCAAGCACTTAAGCCCACCTTGGTGGGTTTTTTTGCTTTCCGGGCCATTTTTGGCTGCATTTTGGCTGCACGTGAAAAAGCCGATGCGCGGCGTCGCTACACGCCCTGTCAAGACTTTTTTCAAGGCGTGCAGCATGCCATCCATCTATCACCAAGCGCGGCCCGCATCAATAGATTGTGCAACCTCTTTTCTGTAAATTTCCGGTTGGGTGGTCATGACAACCGGGTTACAGGTTGAAGTTGAGATAGACCTTGCCGGTCAGCCACTCGTCGTCGAGTTCGGCGAGCATTGCGGAAACC
>NZ_VJOL01000091.1 GCF_007556705.1 Tepidimonas thermarum
GCGCCATCCAGTCCGTTCTCGAGCAAGATCGCATAAGCGGCTTCCAAGGGGTTGGTTTCGACTCGTATTGCCATGAGGGTTACACTCCTTTCTCGAAGTCATGGCGTCAGACCCACCCTCGCGCTGTCTGCTGGGCGGGGAGCGTAGGCGCGTAGCGCCGGAGATCCCCGCCCAGCAGACAACCGGCAAAATGGAATTTACAGAAAGAACGATACACAACTTGGGAGGGGCTCGGTCAGGCATACTGACCGCCCCTATCCCTATGCAGGGCCAGCCGCTGGCGCAGCGCCTAGGCGTCGCGGCGCGCTGGCCAGCCGGTGGTGCCGGCCACGTCGGCGTCGTGTTCGCCCAGGCGCGGGGCCGGGTGGCGCAAGGCGCCGGGCGTGGCGCTGAGCTTGGGGACGATGCCGGGTACCTTGAGCGGTCGGCCATCGCGATCGGTGCTTGGCACCACCATGCCGCGCGCCAGGTATTGCGGGTCGGTGGCGATGTCGGCCGCGGTGTACATCTTGCCCACCGGCACGTCGGCCGCCTCCAGGGCCGCAATCACCTCGTCCACGCTGCGCGTGCGCGTCCACGCCTCGATGGCGGCGTCCAGTTCGGCCGCGCGCCGCGCCCGCCCGTCGTTGTGGGCCAGATCGGGGTCTTGCGCCAGGTCGTCGCGCCCGATGGCGTGCATCAGGCGCCGAAAAATCCCATCCCCATTGCCACCGATGAGCACGTAAGCGTCCTGGCCGTCGGCGCCGGGGCGACAGCGGTAGGCATTGGAGGGCGCGATGCCCGGCAAAGCGCTGCCGGCGCGCTCGCGCACCACGCCAAAGGCGTCGTACTCCGGCAGCAGGCTCTCCATCAGGTTGAACACGCTCTCGTAGAGGGCCACGTCGATCATCTGGCCCTGGCCGCCGCGCGCGTCGCGGTGGTAGAGCGCCATGAGCACGCCAATGACGCCGTGTAGCGCGGCGATGGAGTCGCCGATGGACACGCCCGTGCGCACCGGCACCCGGCCCGGCTCGCCGGTCAGGTAGCGCAGGCCGCCCATGGCCTCGCCCAAAATGCCAAAACCGGGTTTGTGTGCGTACGGGCCGGTTTGGCCGTAGCCGGACAGGCGCAGCATGATCAGACGGGGGTTGAGGGTGTGCAGCGCCTCCCAGCCCAGGCCCCAGCCCTCCAGCGTGCCGGGTTTGAAGTTTTCGATCAGCACGTCGGCCTCGGCCGCCAGCCGCCGCACCAGGGCTTGCCCGTCGGCCGTGCGCAGGTCGGCGCAGACCGAGCGTTTGTTGCGCGACTGCACCTCCCACCACACCGAGGTGCCATCGCGCAACAGCCGCCACTTGCGCAGCGGGTCGCCGCCGGTGGGCGGCTCGATTTTGATGACGTCGGCACCGAAGTCGGCCAGCGTTTTGGCGGCAAACGGTCCGGCGATGAGCTGGCCGAGTTCGAGCAAGCGCAGGCCCGCCAGCGGTCCGGCGGCAGTGGTGTGGGGCAGGTCAGCAGCGGTCATGGCGTCAATGGCGGGTGTGCGGGCGCTGGGCCAGCACCCGTTCGATGTGGTCGAGCAAGCCGTCGCAGGCGTCTTCCACCAGGTCGAGCACATGCTCGAAGCCGTCCGCGCCGCCGTAGTACGGGTCGGGCACGACGGGGCTGTCGTGGCGCCGGCAGAATTCGGTGAGCCGGCGCAGCTTGCGCCGGTGCGGCGGCGGACACATGGCTTCGGCCAACGCCAGGTTGTCCCAGTCCATCGCCAGCAGCAGGTCGTGGCGCGCAAAGTCGTCGCTGCTGAGCTGCCGGGCGCGCAAATCCTCCAGCACATAGCCGCGCAGCCGGGCGTGGTGCTGGGCGCGCGGGTCCGGCGGCTGGCCCACATGGTAGGCGTGCGTGCCAGCGGAGTCGACGGCGACGCGCGGGTGCAGGCCGCGCGCTTGCAGCCGCTGCCGCATGACGCCGTGCGCCGTCGGGCTGCGGCAGATGTTGCCCATGCAGAAAAAGAGGACGCGGTATTCGTAGCCGGCGTGCATGCGTGCATTGTGCCGCAGCGCCGCCGGGCGCGCGGCCCCGGGGATCAGTGACCGGCCAGGACTGGGAAGAGCCGCATCAGGCCGCTGGCCATGACTTCGACCGCCAGCGCCGCCAGAATCAGCCCCATGAGCCGCGTCATGACGTTGATGCCGGTCTTGCCCAGCACCCGCGCAATCGGCTCGGCCAGGGTAAAGCACAGCGCCGTGGCCGCCGCAATGACCACGCCATAGCCGACCAGCGCCGCGTGTTGCCAAAAGGTCTTGGCCTGGTCGGCGTAGATGACCACGGTGGACATGGTGGCCGGGCCCGTCAGCAGGGGGATGGTCAAGGGCACCACGGCGATCGAGGCGCGGCCGGCCGCATCGTCCACCTCGTCGCGGGTGGTTTTGGCTTCGGCCGGCTGGGCGTTGAGCATGGACAGCGCCGACATGAGCAGCAGCATGCCGCCACCGACCTGGAAGCTGGCCAGCGAAATGCCGAAGAACGCCAGGATTTGCAAGCCGGCGAGCGCCGACACCGCGATCACGGCAAAGGCGGACAGGGCGGATATCGCGATCGTGCGCCGCCGCTGTTGACGCGAAAAGCCCAGCGTGTAGTGGATGAAAAACGGCACGATCGCCAGCGGGTTGACGATGGCCAGCAGCGTGATGAGCGGCTTGAGGTCCATGCCACGATTGTGGACGGGATTGGCGGTGCGCGGCCACGACCACAGCCGTCGCCGCGCCTGCACCACCGCCCGCCCAGGCGGGGCGTCAGCCGGGGGGCGCGCCGGCCCGCGCGCGTGTGTGGGCGTGCAGCCAGACCGTCAGCTCCTCCGCGGGCATGGCGCGCGCAAACAGCCAGCCCTGGAACACGTCGCAACCGTGCTGGCGCAAAAAGTCGCGCTGGGCGTCGGTTTCCACCCCTTCGGCGACGACGCGCAGCCCCAGGTCGTGCGCCATCGAGAGCGTGGCGCGCACGATGGCGGCACTGTCCACGTCATCGGGGAGGCCGCGCACGAACGAGCGGTCGATCTTGAGTTGCGCGATCGGCAGGCGCTGCAAATAGCCCAGGCTCGAATAGCCGGTGCCAAAGTCGTCGAGACTTAGCAGGCCGTTGAAAAAATACCCTTCGAACGCACCAGTGACGCTGCTTTCGAAGAAACGAGCCGCCCAGACGTGGCTGCGCAGCGATTGCGACGTGCATTTCGGCCGGTTTGCAGGCCGTTTTGCCCAT
>NZ_VJOL01000092.1 GCF_007556705.1 Tepidimonas thermarum
GTTTCCGCAATGCTCGCCGAACTCGACGACGAGTGGCTGACCGGCAAGGTCTATCTCAACTTCAACCTGTAACCCGGTTGTCATGACCACCCAACCGGAAATTTACAGAAAAGAGGTTGCACAATCCAGGATCATCCCCCTGCCGCACCAACAACCCGCCCAGCCGGTACTGCGCCTCCAGGCTGCCAAAGCGCGCCGCCGCGCAGTAGTGGGTGGCCGCGCGCGACAGCGCACCGGTGCGCTCGGCCGATTGTCCCATGTCGATCCAGGCGGCCAGGACCATCGGCTCGTCACCACCCGGGGCGCCGCTGGACACGGCCACGGGCTCGGCGCACGCGCCGGCGGCCCACAGCGCACCTAGGCCGAGGACGAGTCGCGCCGCGAGCGTCCCAGCCCAATGCCGTGCGCGTGGCGCGCCAACGCGAACGAGAGCAAGATCTTGAGCCACAACGTCGACCCCGCGATCGCCACCCAATCCTCGTACGCCAGCCAGCCCAGCAGGACCGACAGGATCACCCCCACCAGCACGCCGCCGGCCACGAGGTTGAGGGCCAGCTCGTACGGCGCCCAGCGGGCGGCATCGGCCGGGGGCTCGCCCTTGCGCAGCGCCACCTCGGAAAAGTCGCGCCGCACCGCGATGCGCCAAGCGCGCCGCAGCCAAAAGAATGCCACGGGAAAGAGCACCAGGAAAAACAGAATCTTGATCGGATAGACCGTCACCATTGACATCCCATGACCGTCAACAAAAAAGCCCCACCGGCGGCTGCCGGCAGGGCCCACGAGTGTGTCAGAAAACCGGGCTCGGTGCCAGGATCAGTGGCCGACCGCGGCGCCTGCCCCCTTGGGCACGCGCACCGACTCGACCAGCTCCTGGATGTGCGCCGGCACCGGCTTGGACACGGCGCTGACCGCAAAGGCCACGATGAAGTTGACGATCGCGCCCACGGTGCCAAACGCCTCCGGTGTCACGCCAAAGAAGCTGTTGGCGCCGCCGATCAGCTCCAGGTACTCCGTGCCCTTGACGAAGAAGATGCCCTTGTGCGCAAACACATAGAACAGCGTCACGAACAGGCCCGAGAGCATGCCCGCCACGGCACCCGCACCAGTCACCTTCTTGCTGAAGATACCCATCATGAGCGCCGGGAAGATGGTCGAGGCCGCGATACCGAAGGCCAGCGCCACGGTCCCCGCCGCAAAGCCCGGCGGATTCAGGCCCAGGTAGCCCGCCACCACGATGGCAACCGCCATTGCGATCTTGCCGGCCAGCAGTTCGGCTTTTTCACTGATGTCGGGCTTGATGGCACCCTTGATCAGGTCATGCGAGATGGCCGACGAAATCGCCAGCAGCAGCCCCGCCGCGGTCGACAGCGCCGCCGCCAGACCACCCGCGGCCACCAGCGCGATCACCCAGTTGGGCAGCAGCGCGATTTCCGGGTTCGCCAGCACGATGATGTCGGCGTTGACGGTGAGCTCGTTGCCCTTCAGACCCGCCGCTTCGGCCTTGGCCAGCACGTCGGCATTCTTGGTCTTGTCGTTGTAGAACTGGATGCGGCCGTCACCGTTCTTGTCCTCGAACTTCAGCAGACCGGTCTTTTCCCAGCGCTTGAACCAGTCGGGGCGTTGCTCATAGGGCAGCGCAGCCTCCGGGGCGAAGGGGTTGCCGCCCGCTTTCACGCGCTCGGCGTTGACGCGGATGCCACCGGCGGGATCGGGCTCGACACCCACGGTCGTGTTGACCGTACCGATCAGATTCAAGCGTGCCATCGCCCCCACCGCCGGCGCGGTGGTATAGAGCAGCGCGATGAACACCAGCGCCCAACCCGCCGAAGCACGGGCATCGGCCACCTTCGGCACCGTGAAGAAGCGCACGATCACGTGCGGCAGGCCGGCCGTGCCGATCATCAGCGAGACGGTGTAGAAGAACATGTTGAGCTTGTTGCCTGCCACCGCGGTGGTGTACTCCCCAAAGCCCAAGTCCTTCAGCACCAGGTCCAGCTTGGCCAGAAGCGACACATCGGTGCCCTTCAGGTCCGAACCCAAGCCGAGCTGAGGAATGACATTGCCCGTGAGCGCCAGCGAAATGAAGACGGCCGGCACGAGGTAAGCCAGGATGAGCACGATGTACTGCGCCACCTGGGTGTAGGTGATGCCCTTCATGCCACCGAACACGGCATAGGCGAAGACGATCGCCATGCCGATGTAGATCCCCATGTCGCTGGACACGCCCAGGAAGCGCGAGAACGTCACGCCCACCCCGGTCATCTGGCCGATGATGTAGGTGATGGACGCCACCAGCAGGCAGATCACGCCGACGTTGCGCGCGGCCTGCGAGTAGTAGCGGTCACCGATGAACTCGGGCACGGTGAACTTGCCGAACTTGCGCAGGTACGGCGCCAGCAGGCAAGCCAGCAGTACGTAGCCGCCGGTCCAGCCCATCAGGAACACGGCACCTCCGTAGCCCATATTGGAAATCAGGCCAGCCATCGAGATGAACGAGGCCGCCGACATCCAGTCGGCCGCGGTGGCCATGCCGTTGGTGACGGGGTGCACCCCGCCGCCGGCGACGTAGAAGTCGGACGTGCTGCCCGCACGCGACCACACGGCAATGCCGATGTAGATGGCGAAGGTTAACCCCACCACCAGATAGGTCATCATTTGCAGACTCATGGCGCGCCCCTCGTCAGTCTTCGGCCATGCCGAACTTGCGGTCGATCTCGCCCATCTTCTTCGCGTACCAGAAGATCAGCGCGATAAAGATGTAGATAGACCCCTGTTGCGCGAACCAAAAACCCAGCGGATAGCCGCCAAGCTTGATGGCGTTGAGGGCATCGGCAAACAAAATGCCTGCCCCGTAGGACACCAGGAACCATATGACCAGCACTTTGGTCAGCAGCCCCAGCGTCGCGGACCAGTAGGCCCGGGCGTTGCTGTCAAGGGACATACACGTTCTCCTCGGATACACGGTTCGAAAAGGCAGGCGGACCCTGCCGCTTGGAACATTGTACACACCCGCAATGTCGCGGCTGGACTATTGAAGGCAATGCTTACAGCGGGCTGATGAAACCGGCTCAAAACGCCAAACCTAGGGAAACACTGATTTATTCCCCTCCCGCCCCCTGCGCGGGAAGCCTGAGCGCCGCAGGATGTGGAACAATCCCTGGTACGGCTTGGGGGCAGTAGCAGCGATGATGCAGACCAGCTTTTCCGACT
>NZ_VJOL01000093.1 GCF_007556705.1 Tepidimonas thermarum
GGTTTCCGCAATGCTCGCCGAACTCGACGACGAGTGGCTGACCGGCAAGGTCTATCTCAACTTCAACCTGTAACCCGGTTGTCATGACCACCCAACCGGAAATTTACAGAAAAGAGGTTGCACAATCGCGCTGCTGATCCCCATGCGGGACACGGCGGGCACCCTGCACAGTCTGCAAGTGATCGACCCCGAGGGCGGCAAACGCTTTCAACCCGGCGGGCGGGTCAAGGGCTGTTATCACGCCATCGGCAAGCCTGAAGGCGTGCTGATCGTGTGCGAAGGCTACGCCACGGGAGTCAGCATCCATCAGGCCAGCGGGCACGCCGTGGCCGTGGCCTTCAACGCGGGCAATCTGGAAGCGGTGGCACTTGCCCTGCGATCCAAGTACCCCGATGCGCGGCTGATCGTGGCCGCCGATGACGATTGGCGCACCGATGGCAACCCCGGCATGAGCAAGGCCACGGCGGCGGCGCGTGCGGCGGGCGGCTGGCTGGCGGTACCCGTCTTTCCTGAGGGGCGGCCCGACAAGGCCACCGACTTCAACGACCTGCACAAGCTGGCCGGGTTGGAGGCGGTGCGAGCCTGCATTGATTCTGCCCAACCCGTGGCGGCCCCGGCTTTGCGCGATGCGTACGGGGGCGATTCCTGGCCCGATCCCGTACCCTTGCCCGACGCCTTGCCGCCGGTGGCCCTGTTCGATGAGGAACTGCTGCCCCAAGCCCTGCGCGGCTGGGTGGCCGACATTGCCATCCGGATGCAATGCCCGCCGGACTTCCCGGCGGTGGGGGCGCTGGTGGCCTTATCCAGCCTGATCGGGGCGCGCGCCGTGGTTTCACCCAAGGCGCGGGACGATTGGCGTGTGGTGCCCAACCTGTGGGGTTTGATTGTCGGCAGGCCGGGGGTGATGAAGTCCCCGGCGCTGGGCGAGGCGCTCAAACCCCTGCACCGGCTGGAGGCCATCGAGCGCGAACAGTGGAAGGCAGCGCATGAGGCATGGACGCTCGACTGCAAAGTGGCGGAACTGGCCGCCAAGCAAAACGAGAAACAGGCAGCGAGCATGGCCGCCAAAGACCCGGCCAAGGCGCGGGCGCTGCTGACACCGGCAGACCTGCCCGAAGAACCCACGGCGCGGCGCTACGTGGTCAACGACGCCACCGTGGAAAAGCTGGGCGAAATCCTCGAATCCAACCCGTGGGGCACGCTGTGCTACCGCGACGAAATCCACGGGCTGCTGTGCAGCCTGGATCGGCAGGGTCAAGAAGGGTCCCGGGCCTTCTACCTGCAAGCCTACGACGGCAACCAAGGCTACACGGTGGACAGAATCATCCGGGGCACCCACTACATTCCCCGCGTGTGCCTGGCCCTGCTGGGCGGCATCCAACCCGGCAAGGTGCAAAGCTACGTGCGCGAGGCCGTAGCCGGTGGCGCGGGCGATGATGGGCTGCTGCAACGCTTCGGGCTGGCCGTGTGGCCCGACGTGAGCCGGGAATTTGTCTATGTGGATCAATGGCCCGACACCCCAGCCAAGCAGGCCGCATGGGCCGTGTTCGAGCGGTTGAACCAACTGCAACCGGCCAGCGACACCGACCCCCACGAATGGCGCTTCAGCCCTGAGGCGCAAGGCTTGTTCGTGGAGTGGCTTGAACCCTTCGAGACCGAGATTCGCGGCGAGGAACTGCACCCGGCGCTGGTGTCGCACCTTGCCAAGTACCGCAAGCTGATTCCGGCGCTGGCGCTGCTGTTCGCTCTGGTGGACACCCCCGACAGCGGGAACGTGATCCACGAGCGCGAACTGTTGCGGGCGCTGGCTTGGGGCGACTACCTGCGCACCCATGCCGAACGTCTGTACGCGGCAGCGGTGATCCCCGAGACCGCCGGGGCGCGGCTGCTGCTGGACAAGATCAAGGCGGGCAAGCTGACAGACGGCGACGGCGTGCTGTTGGACGCCTTCACCCCCCGGCTGGTGGCAGTCAAACACTGGGCGGGACTTGCCACCCCCGATGCGGCGCGCAAAGCAGCGGACTTGCTGGCCGATTACGGCTGGCTGATGCGGGAGGCGGTGCCCACCGGCGCGGCCGGTGGCCGACCCAGCGAGCGCTACCTGATCCACCCCATGCTGCTGAAAGGGGGCGCATGATGGGCGCTTGGCTGGCACGGCTGAAAAATCAAAAAAGCCCCGACACCCACGCTACGAAACCTACAAAACCCCCGCAAGGGGAGGAAAAGGCAGGTTTCGTAGGTTTTGTAGCGTACCCCCCGGCCCCTTTCGCAAAAATCAAGCTGGGCGACGGCGCGGCGATCAAGCCCCAAGCGACAGCGGCAAACGAGGCCGTGCAACCTGACCCCGCACCCGCAACCGACCCCGACCGCTATTGCTGGCCGCACTCTGAGGCCATGAACACGGCGGAGATTGACGCCTTCATGGCGCGGCTGGCCCGGTTCACCGACAAAGGCGCGAGCTACGACGAAGCCGAGCGGCTGGCCGATGCGCTGGTGGCCCGTGACCGCCAAGGCGACGACCGGCGGCTGTGTCTGGAATGCGCCCACCTGCAAGGCGCTGGCCGCTGGCGCTGCGGCAACTGGCGGCACGCCGACGTGGGCCGCGAGGCGCTGGCGCGTGATCTGGTGCTGATGTTGCAGCGCTGCGCGGGATTTGCTGCATCGGTCAACCCGCCCCTATCCGAAGGACGGCAACCATGAAACGAACGTGCGCCAACTGCTGCGCCTACGATGCCCGATGGGGCTGCATCAACGGCATCTACGATGCGGCCCAGCCCAACGCCTGCTGCGCCCATCATCAGACCCCGGCGGAGTTTGACGCGGACATGCAGGCCATTGACCGCTTCCGCATCCGAATCGGGCTGCCCCCACGGTGGGGCTGGCCGGACGATGCCACCCCCGGAGTGACCCCATGATCGAGCGCAGCCTACCGAAAGCGGCGGCGCAACGACTGTTGCAATTGCAGGCGATGATGGACGCCATCGCATCCAAGCAGCAGGCCCGCAAGGCCGCGTCCGATCTGGCCCAGCGGCTGATGGCGCTGGGGGTGGAGCCTGAAAAGGCCCGCCAGGCGCAACGCGCCGGCCAAATCATCCAGCGCATCCGCGCGTTCGTCAAAAAGAGCGAGCCCAACCCCACGCTGTCGGACGTGGCGCAGATGGTGAGCAACGCCACCGAACTCGCCGACA
>NZ_VJOL01000094.1 GCF_007556705.1 Tepidimonas thermarum
GATGTAGCTGAACATCGCCCCCTGGAAGTCTTGACTGCCTCTCATCGTGCTCGTCTGCGTTGTTCTCGGTTGGCCTCAGATCGTACCGCCCGACGCGGGGGGTGGCGAGGGATTTTTCAACGGCCTGTTAAACGTTGGCTTACCGAAATCAAGCAATGCGCCGATGGCATTGATCTGGTGGTCTACGAGGAGGTGAGGAACCACAAAGGGGTGGATGCAGCGCACATCTACGGCGGCTTCATGGCGCACTTGACGGCCTGGTGCGAACACCACCAGATCCCGTACCAGGGCGTGCCCGTGGGCACGATCAAGAAGCACGCCACCGGCAAGGGCAATGCCGGCAAGGCCGAGATGATTGCGGCCGCCAAGGTACGCGGCTTCGATCCGGTCGACGACAACCACGCCGATGCGCTGGCGCTGCTGGACTGGGCGATGTCCCAAGGGGGTGTGGCATGCGTATGAGCACACCCTCGATTCCCTGCCCATTGGGCAGGATGGCACCGCAGTCACCGGCCAACGCCGAAGAGCTCCGGGCGATGCGCGCCGCTGCATGGCATAAGCAAGGCATCGTGGTCGTGCCGCTGGAGGATATCTACGACGAGTGGGACCGAGCGTTTCTGACCGGCATCGCCACCAAGCTCTACGGCGCGCGGACCGCCACGACGAAGCAGAGTCGTCCCTGGCGCGAAGGCGAAGTCATCGACCGGGGTGATGGTGAGACCTGGACGGTGGTGGCGACCACGGCCAAGTCGATCACCGTGCAACGCAGCCGCGATGGTGCGCTGGCGACCCTCGGGCAACTCGGGGAGGCACGGCCATGACCAAGAAGACGCAACGCGCCAAGGCCCGTGCCGAGAAAAAGCCGCGCATCGGCGAGGAGCACATCCGCCCGGATGGCAGCGTGATCCGCTACGTGCGGGAGGAGGACGATGACCGCAAGCCCGTCGACCACTACCGCACTGTGGATACGCTGGCGCTGATGCTCCGAAACGGCAGCATCACCGGTGCCATGCACGATGCCGGCCAGCAGTTCTCGCAGGACTTTGCGAGGGCATTTGCCAGTGGCGTGGCCAGTCCCAAGCTCGATGGTTTGCCGGGAGGGACTGCGCCCGGGCAGATGATGGTCGAGAGGAACGCTGGTGCTGCCCGAGCGGTTCGGGATGCGCTGGAGGCCGTCGGTGGCAGTGGCAGTCCGGCCGGATCGGCGCTGTGGTACGTGGCCGGGCTGCAGATGTCGATCCGCGATTGGGCATTGCGCGATGGCTGGAACGGCAAGCGTGTCGAGAAAAACGAGGCCAAGGGCATCCTGGTCGCGGCACTTGGGGTGCTGGCCAGGTACTACGGCTATGAGCGAGCGCCCAGGCCTCGGCGAGAGAGATCAACGCACGCTTGACTTGTCAGGACATCGTCCGGACGCTATGATGAGGGTAGTTTCTGAATATGGAGGTTGCCATGAGCACCTTAAACCTCTCCAAAACCGAACGGATCGATGTCCGCGCCAGCAGCTCTGTCAAACAGCTGCTGCAGGAGGCTGCGCGTTCTTGCCACAAAAACGTCAGCGAATTCCTGCTGGATGCCGGGGTGATCGCGGCCAACCAGGCACTGGCAGATCGTCGTCACTTTGTGCTGAACGATGACCAGTGGCAGGCGTTTCAGCAGGCGCTGGATCGCCCTGTGCAAGCCAAGCCGCGCTTGAAGAAACTGCTCAGTGAGCCCGGGGTGCTGGGTTGAGCGCAGCGTATGAGCCGATCCGCAAGCTCGCGCCGACGGATTCGACGGAAGGCTTCGACTGCGGGCAACCGTCACTGAACCAGTTTCTGCAGCGCTACGCGCTCGTCAACCAGAAGGCCAACAGCGCCCAGACCTACGTGTGCTGCCTTGGCGGTGAGGTCGTGGGCTTCTACAGTCTGGCGGTCGGAAGTGTTGATCCGGAGGATGCTCCTGCACGCGTCATGAAGGGCTTGGCCCGGCATCCGGTGCCGGTCATGATCCTGGCACGGCTGGCCGTGGATCGTGATCATCAGGGAAAAGGTCTGGGCAAGGCGCTGCTCAAGGACGCGCTGCTGCGCACCGCACAGGCGGCTGACATCGCCGGCATTCGTTGCCTGCTGGTTCATGCCAAGGATGAGGCCGCGCGGCAGTGGTATGAGTCCTGGGAATTTGAGCCAAGCCCGACCGATCCCTATCACCTGTTCCTGATGCTCAAGGATCTCAAGGCGCTACTGGCGGGGTGATTCGATCAGAAGCGGAAAATTTTTTTGAGGTTGTTTTCCGAAACCTGATTGAATCCCGTCCGGACACAAGGTACAGTATTCATGTACTGCTGATAACTGCGCCCACCCGATTCGTTCCGGTGGGCGCTGTCGTTTCTGGGCTGGGCGTTCGCCTCTCTGCCCAGCGCTGGAGACTCCCCCATGAAACTTCTCATCACCCGCCCGGTGGTCGTCACCGGCGACGGCGGCACGCGCTCATTCGCTCCCGGCCTGACGGTCGAGGTCGATGCCGCCACTGCCGATCAGATCCTGGCGCAGCAAGCCGGCACTGCTGTCGAGCCTGTTGCAAACGCCGAAGCGCCAGCCACTCCTCGCCGCCGGAAGTCCGCCGATGCTGAAACTTGACGTCACCGCCGATGTGGCCAAAGCGACCGAGCACCTCTCGGATCTGGCCCAGCAGCACGTACCCAATGCTGCCTCCAAGGCCCTGACTCGCACGGCGTTCGACGCCCGCGATGCGGTGCGCGACGGTCTGCCCGAGCGCTTCAACCTGCGCCGCCCGTGGATCAGCCGAGGCGTTGGCGTCACACCAGCCAAGCCCCGTACCCTGATGGCCGAGGTCTGGTCGCGGGATCGGTTCATGGCGCTGCAGGAGTCCGGTGGCACCAAGACCGGCAAGCTGGCGATCCCGGTGGGCCCGATGGCTGCAAAAGCAAAGACCCAGGTCATCCCCAAGAGCCAGTGGCCGGGCCGACTCTTGGCAAAGAAGAACGTGTTCTACCGCGCAGGTAGCGTCTTCGAGCGCCGGGACGAGAAACGCATCTTGGCCTTGTACCTGCTGCGCCGTCAGCAGAAGGTCGAACCGCGCTTTGGCATGGCCGACACCGTGCGAAGCGTGGCTCTGCGGGAGTACCAACGGCAGATGGAGCGGGCGCTGCGGGAAGAGTTGACGAAGGG
>NZ_VJOL01000095.1 GCF_007556705.1 Tepidimonas thermarum
CGCAGCTTCGCTCCACGCTTCCTCCCCACAATCGGTCACCCTCTTGCAGTTGCGCTTCGCTTCGTTCGCTGTGATCAACTTACGGGAGGACTTTCACCTCCAAGAGTGCGCCCGTGCCGGGCGCACACGAAAACGCCCAACCGCAGAGGGTTGGGCGAGGAATGGTGGTGGAGCTGGGGGGACTCGAACCCCCGTCCGCAAGCCTTCTGCGCGCAGTTCTACATGTGTAGCCGTCTGGATGGGATCTCGTCCGAGGCACCGCGCAGCGGCACGCTGCGTCCCGGACCAGCAACCTTGGATCTCATCAAGCGGCAAGTTGCCCGCCGCTTGACCAGCCGATGCAGATTCCCTTGCTGCCGCAGGACCTTTCGGCCACAGCGGCCCGGCCTATCGGCCGACCGGTGCAAGGCTCGCCGGATTAGGCGGCGAGGGCGAAACGTTCGTCGTTCGCAGTTACTTTTTTGCTGCGGTTTTACGAGGTAACAGCACCTCGACATGCCCTGCTGCGTGTCCGAACCCACGTCGAAACCCATGCAGCCCCGTGCTAAAGCGTTAGTTTACGCCAGTCCCAAAAAGTTCAAGAGTTCTGGAGGCGCATCGATGACGGCGTCGGCGGCCCAGGCCTCGACGTCCGCGTCCACGCCCAGATAGCCGTAGCGCGCGGCCACCGTGCCCATGCCGGCAGCACGCCCGGCCACGATGTCGCGCTCGTCATCACCCACGTACAGGCAGGCGTCGGGCACCACGTCCAGGCGCCGCGCGGCCTCCAGCAATGGCGCAGGATGCGGCTTGGCATGGGGCGTGGTGTCCCCGCCAACCACCGTGGCCGCGTGGGTGAACAGGGGGATGGCCGCAGTCAGGGGCAAGGCAAAGCGCTCCACCTTGTTGGTCACCACCCCCCACGGCAGGCCGGCCCGCTCCAACGCGGCGATCACGTCGGCCACGCCATCGAAGGGCTGCGTGCGGCGCGTCAGGACCGCCCCGTAGGTGTCCAGATACTCGAGGCGGAAAGCCTCGTAATCCGGATGCTGCGGGGTCAGGCCGAAGGCCGCCTCGATCATGCCGCGCGCGCCACTGCTGGCCCGTGGCCGGTAATACGCCTCGTCCAACGGCGGCAGGCCCCGCCGCTCGCGCATGAGGTTGGCCGCGTGCCCCAGGTCGGGGGCGGTGTCGAGCAACGTGCCGTCCAGATCGAACAGCACGGCCTGAAATGCCTGGCGCCGCGTCATGCGGCCTCCTTGCGGGTGGCAAACAGGTAGTTGACACTGGTGTCGTCACTGAGCCAGTAGCGGCGCGTCAGCGGGTTGTACGCGAGCCCGCGCGTTGCGTGCAGCGCCAGCCCCGCCTGGCGGCAAGCGCTGGCCAGCTCGCTGGGACGGATGAACTTGCCGTACTCGTGGGTGCCGCGCGGCAGCAGCCGCAGCACGTATTCCGCCCCCACGATGGCAAACAAAAAGGATTTGGGGTTGCGGTTGAGGGTGGAGAAAAACACCCACCCGCCCGGCTTGACCAACGCCGCACAGGCCCGCACGACCGAGGCAGGGTCGGGCACGTGCTCGAGCATTTCCATGCAGGTCACGACGTCGTAACGCGCCGCTTGCTCGGCGGCCAGGGCTTCGACGCTGACCAGGCGGTACTCGAGGCCCTGCACGCCTTGCTCCAGCGCGTGCAGTTGCGCCACCTTGAGCGCCTTGTCCGCGAGGTCGATGCCCAGCACCTGGGCACCCTGCCGGGCCATGGCCTCGGCCAAAATGCCGCCTCCACACCCGACGTCGAGCACGGTGCGCCCCTGCAATGGGCCGGT
This sequence comes from Tepidimonas thermarum, assembly GCF_007556705.1. Lineage (GTDB taxonomy): Bacteria > Pseudomonadota > Gammaproteobacteria > Burkholderiales > Burkholderiaceae_C > Tepidimonas > Tepidimonas thermarum. The sequence goes on from NZ_VJOL01000095.1 coordinate 1,805, forward strand.
CAAGCTCTCGATCCAACCCAGGCGCAACGGGTTGATCTGGTGCAGCGGGCGAAACTCGCTCTCAGGGTCCCACCAGCGGTGGGCCAATTCGGAAAATTTGGCCAGTTCGGCCGCATCGGCGTTCAGCGAAGCATCCATGATGCCTGGATTATCACCCGCTGGCACCCCTGCCGCGCGGCGCCGAAAGCAACAACCCCGCTGGTGCGGGGTTGTGGACGGCTGGTTGAACAGCCAACACCAAGACACCGGCCGCGCCTGGTGCGCGGCCGTGCGCCCAGGGTCGATCAGCGCGTGCCGACGACTTCGATTTCGACGCGGCGGTTCTTGGCGCGACCTTCACGCGTGCGGTTGTCGGCCACCGGCTGGGTCTCGCCCTTGCCTTCGGTGTAGATGCGGTTGGCGTCGATGCCTTTGCTGACCAGGTAGGCCTTGACCGCCTCAGCACGGCGCACCGACAGCTTCTGGTTGTAGCCCTCCGGGCCGGTGGAGTCGGTGTGGCCCACGGCGATCACAACCTCGAGCTTGATACCCTTGACCTTGTCAACCAGGTCGTCCAGACGTGCCTTGCCTTCCGGCTTGAGCACGGCTTTGTCGAAATCGAAGAAGGCGTCCGCAGCGTACGTGACCTTGGCCGGCGCCGCAGGCGCGGGGGCCGGAGCGGGCGCAGGCGCCGGAGCGGGAGCCGGGGCGGCCGCCGGGGCCGGAGCGGGAGCGGGGGCAGGTGCCGGAGCCGGAGCCGGTTTGGGGACGATGGCGCCATCGCAGTCCTTGGCAGCCGTCGCCGGCGTCCAGTTGGCGTTACGCCAGCACAGTTCGTTCGTGCCGTTCTTCCACACCAAATCGCCGGTGCCGTTGCGCCAGTTGTCGATGGTCTGAGCGCCGGCGGCGGTGGTCAGGGCAGCCGTCGCAAACAGCGCCGCAATCTTGGTGAGCTTGTTCATGGATTCCTCTTTTCTGGTTAGGGTGAACGACGGATCGGTTGCATTGCAACCCCTCACGCCCACAGCGTGAGAACCTTTTCGCTGTACGGCCCATTTTGCCATAAGCGGCCTGTGCGCCAAGCCCTATGGCGTCGCGCAGGGCACAAAGACCGCCGCTGATGCGCCGCTCGGCCACCCAGGTGTCGCCCTTGCGCAACACAAGGGAAACACTGATTTATTCCCCTCCCGCCCCCTGCGCGGGAAGCCTGAGCGCCGCAGGATGTGGAACAATCCCTGGTACGGCTTGGGGGCAGTAGCAGCGATGATGCAGACCAGCTTTTCCGACTA
>NZ_VJOL01000096.1 GCF_007556705.1 Tepidimonas thermarum
GCGCCATCCAGTCCGTTCTCGAGCAAGATCGCATAAGCGGCTTCCAAGGGGTTGGTTTCGACTCGTATTGCCATGAGGGTTACACTCCTTTCTCGAAGTCATGGCGTCAGACCCACCCTCGCGCTGTCTGCTGGGCGGGGAGCGTAGGCGCGTAGCGCCGGAGATCCCCGCCCAGCAGACAACCGGCAAAATGGAATTTACAGAAAGAACGATACACAACTTCAAGCGCGTGGCCATCGGCTTCGGCCTGGCCGCTCTGGTGGGCATCCCGGCGGGCTTTGTCATCGGCCGCTCGGTGTTCCTCAGCCGCATGCTCAACCCGATCATCAGCCTGCTGCGCCCGGTCTCGCCGCTGGCTTGGCTGCCGATCGGCCTGCTGGTGTTCAAGGGCGCCAACCCGGCCGCCATCTGGACCATCTTCATCTGCTCGATCTGGCCCATGGTCATCAACACCGCTGTGGGGGTGCAGCGCGTGCCGCAGGACTACATGAACGTGGCCCGCGTGCTCAACCTCAGCGAATGGAAGATCTTTACCAAGATCCTGTTCCCCGCCGTGCTGCCCTACCTGCTGACCGGCGTGCGCCTGGCCGTGGGGACGGCCTGGCTGGTGATCGTCGCAGCCGAGATGCTGACCGGTGGCGTGGGCATCGGCTTCTGGGTCTGGGACGAGTGGAACAACCTCAACGTCTCCAGCATCATCATCGCCATCTTCGTGATCGGCATCGTCGGCCTGCTGTTGGAGGTCGCGCTCATCAAGCTGGCCTCCTTGTTTACGTATGAGGAGGTCAAGGCATGAACACGAAGTACATCGACATCCAGGGCGTCGCGCAAACCTTCAAGACCAAGAAGGGCCTGTTCCCCGCGCTGCGCGACATCAACCTGACCGTGGCCAAAGGCGAGTTCGTGGCCCTCATCGGCCACTCGGGCTGCGGCAAGTCCACGCTGCTGAACCTGATCGCGGGCCTGACCAAACCCACCAGCGGCGTGCTGCTCTGCGCCGACAAGGAAATCGCGGGGCCCGGTCCCGAGCGCGCCGTGGTGTTCCAGAACCACTCGCTGCTGCCCTGGCTGACCTGCTTCGAGAACATCTACCTCGCGGTCGAACGCGTGTTTGGTGCGAGCGAAAGCAAGGCGCAACTCAAGCAGCGCACCCATGACGCACTGGCCCTGGTCGGCCTGACGGCCGCCGCGCAGAAGCGCCCCGGCGAAATTTCGGGTGGCATGAAGCAGCGCGTGGGTATCGCCCGCGCGCTGTCGATGGAGCCCAAGGTGCTGCTGATGGACGAACCCTTCGGCGCCCTGGACGCGTTGACCCGCGCCAAGCTGCAGGACGAGCTGCTGGAGATCGTCGCCAAGACCCAGGCCACCGTGGTGATGGTCACGCACGACGTGGACGAGGCGGTGCTGCTGTCCGACAAGATCGTGATGATGACCAACGGCCCGGCGGCCACCATTGGCGAAGTACTCGCTGTCGAACTGCCGCGCCCGCGCAACCGCGTGGCCCTGGCCGACGACCCTCGGTATCAGCGCTACCGCAAGGCGGTCATCGATTTTCTCTACACACGGCAAAGCCATGTGGAGAAAGTGGCCTGAGGAGAACATCATGGACATGCGCGTCAACCCCAAGGCGAAGATGAAACTGGTGATGGTCGGCAACGGCATGGCCGGCGTGCGCGCGCTCGAAGAGCTGCTCAAGATTGCCCCCGACCTGTACGACATCACGGTGTTCGGCGCCGAGCCCCACCCGAACTACAACCGCATCCTGCTTTCACCGGTGCTGGCGGGCGAGCAGACCATCGACCAGATCATCCTCAACGACTGGTCCTGGTACGCCGAGCACGGTATCACGCTACACGCGGGCTATAAGGTGACCGAAGTCGACCGCGTCAAGCGCATCGCTCATTCGGTCGGCCCCAACGGCGAAAAAGTCTCGGCCGAGTACGACCGCCTGATCCTGGCCACCGGCTCCCATCCCGTCATCTTGCCCATCCCCGGCAAGGATCTCAAAGGCGTGCTGGCCTACCGCGACATCGCCGACACCCAGGCCATGATCGAGGCAGCGGCAACCTACAAAACCGCGGTGGTGATTGGCGGCGGCCTGCTGGGCCTGGAAGCGGCCAACGGGCTGATGAAGCGCGGCATGCAGGTCACTGTCGTGCATGTTGCCCCGTGGTTGATGGAGCGACAGCTCGACGAGGTTGCCGGCAAGCTGCTGCAGAAATCGTTGGAAGAGCGAGGCATGCGGTTCCTGATCGGCGCGCAGACCCAGGAGCTGGTCGGCGGCGACGATGGTCGCGTCAAGGCCGTGAAATTCAAGGACGGCAGCGAAGTGCCCGCCGACCTGGTGGTGATGGCCGTCGGCATCCGCCCCAACACCGCGCTGGCCGAGCGCATGCGCCTGCACGTCAACCGCGGCATCGTGGTGAGCGACACCTTGCAGACCGTGACCGACCCACGCATCTACGCGGTGGGCGAGTGTGTGTCGCACCGTGGCGTGACCTATGGCCTGGTCGCGCCGCTGTTCGAGCAGGCCAAGGTCCTGGCCACCCACCTGGCCGAGTTCGGCATCGGCCGCTACAGCGGCTCGCTCACCTCGACCAAGCTCAAGGTCACGGGCATCGACCTGTTCAGCGCGGGCGATTTCATGGGCGGCGAGGGCACGGAAGAAATCGTTCTGAGCGATCCCATAGGCGGCGTCTACAAGAAGCTGGTCATCAAGAATGATCAAGTTGTGTATCGTTCTTTCTGTAAATTCCATTTTGCCGGTTGTCTGCTGGGCGGGGATCTCCGGCGCTACGCCCCTACGCTCCCCGCCCAGCAGACAGCGCGAGGGTGGGTCTGACGCCATGACTTCGAGAAAGGAGTGTAACCCTCATGGCAATACGAGTCGAAACCAACCCCTTGGAAGCCGCTTATGCGATCTTGCTCGAGAACGGACTGGATGGCGC
>NZ_VJOL01000097.1 GCF_007556705.1 Tepidimonas thermarum
GTTTCCGCAATGCTCGCCGAACTCGACGACGAGTGGCTGACCGGCAAGGTCTATCTCAACTTCAACCTGTAACCCGGTTGTCATGACCACCCAACCGGAAATTTACAGAAAAGAGGTTGCACAATCCTGGAGGCGGAGCTGTTCGTCTCGACCGCGCTGTTGGCCACCGTCGTGGGCGTGCTGGCGGCGTGGCTGCCCGCGGTGCGCGCGGCACGGCTGGACCCGGTGGAGGCGATCCGTGGCTGAAACGGTGCTCGAGCTGCGCGGCGTGCGCAAGCGCTACGGCGGCGGGGCTTCACCGCTCGTGGAAGTGCTGCACGGCATCGACCTCACGCTTGTGGCGGGTGACTTCGTGGCGCTGGTGGGGCCCTCGGGCTCCGGCAAATCGACCCTACTCAACCTGGTCGGCTTGCTGGAGACGCCCAGCGAGGGCGAGATCTGGTTGGCCAGCGAGCCGGTGCACCACGCCAGCGACGCGGCGCGCACCGCGCTGCGCAACCGCTACCTGGGGTTCGTGTTCCAGTTTCACCACCTGTTGCCGGCCTTTACCGCGGAAGAAAACGTGCTCATGCCGGTGCTGGCCGGGCACGGCCGCATCAGCCCCGCCGACCGCGAGCGTGCCCGGGCTTTGCTGGCGCGCACCGGGCTGGCCGCCCACGCGCACAAGCGGCCACTGCAGCTCTCCGGGGGGCAGCAGCAGCGGGTGGCGATCGTGCGCGCCCTCATGAACCGCCCGCGCCTGGTGCTGGCCGATGAGCCCACCGGCAACCTCGACAGCCACACCGCGCACGACGTGTTTGCGTTGCTGCGCGAGCTCAACCGCGAAGAAGGCATCGCCTTTCTCATCGTCACGCACGACCCGGCACTGGCTGCACGCTGCGACCGGCAGGTCCATCTGCAGGATGGACGGCTGCTGCCGCCTGCGCGCGCGGATGCGCCAGGGGGGTGATGATGACTATCAATCGAATACAGATGTTCGATTGAAAATGCTATGAAACACCCCTACCATGATCATCGTCATCGATCACCCGGTAGGAGAACCCCATGGCACGCCTTCGTCGCTTCACCCACACGCACCGCTTTGCGCTCATGAAAACCGCCACCTACTACGTGATGCACATCACGGTGGCCATGGCCGTGGCCTATGCCGTGACCGGCAACTGGCTGGCCGCGCTGACGCTGAGCCTGCTCGAACCCACCGTGCAGGCGGTGGCCTACTTCTTCCACGAGCGCGCCTGGGCGCGCGTGTTGGCCCGCCAGGCCGCCGCACAGCCGCCGGCGGTACCCCCCATGGCAGCCGGCGCGCCAGCCTGATGCCCGCACCGCGGCTGTTGGTGGCATGATGTGGCCGATGCGGGCCACAGCCCGCCGAGGAGGGCCCATTGCCATGACCGAGACCGCGATCGCCATCCCAACGCGCCGCCGCTGGCTGGCGTGGACTGCCGCCGTGCCGCTGGCGGCCACCCTGTCGGGCTGCGGGTACAACGAGTTTCAGCGCCTGGACGAAGAGGTCAACGCCGCCTGGGCCGAGGTGCTCAATCAGTACCAGCGGCGCGCCGACCTGGTGCCCAACCTGGTGGCCACGGTGCAGGGTGAGGCCCATTTCGAGCGCGAAACGCTCACCCGCGTCATCGAGGCGCGGGCCCGTGCCACGGCCATCCAAGTCACCCCCGAGATGCTGCAGGACCCGCAGGCGTTGCAGCGCTTTCAGGCCGCGCAGGGCGAGCTCGGCAGCGCCCTGTCGCGCTTGCTGGTGGTGGCCGAGCAGTACCCCAACCTCAAGGCCAACCAGGCTTTTGCCGACCTGCGGGTGCAGCTCGAAGGCACCGAAAACCGCATCGCCGTGGCGCGCAACCGCTACATCCAGGCGGTGCAGCGCTACAACACGCTGGCGCGCAGCTTCCCCACCAACCTGACGGCCAAGGTGTTTGGCTACGCGCCCAAGCCGGGCTTTGCGCCAGCGGACGAGGCGTCGCTGGCCAAGCCGCCGAAAGTGGAGTTCCCGGCCGCGCCGGGCCGCTGACGGGGGGCTGCGTTGCGCGCGTCGACCGGGACTTGGTGGGCCGCCTGGCGCCGTCTGCCCGCTTGGCGGCGGGCCGGGTGGCTGGCGCTGCTGTGGGTGCTGGTATTGGGGGCCGCGCTGCCGGCGCACGCGCAGGGCGTGCAGCCGGTGCCGGCGCTGACCGCGCGTGTGATGGACCTGACCGGCACGCTCAGCGCCGAACAGCGCGCGGCGCTGGAGGCGCGGCTGGCAGCGTTCGAGCGCGAGCGCGGCAGTCAGGTGGTGGTGCTGTTGGTGGCCACCACCGCGCCCGAGGACATCACGGACTACACGCAGCGCGTCGGCGATGCGTGGAAGATCGGCCGACGCGATGTCGGCGACGGCGTGCTGCTCGTGGTGGCCAAGCACGACCGCCGCGTGCGCATCGCCACCACCAAGGCGGTGGAAGGGGCGCTGCCCGATTTGCTGGCCAGCCGCATCATCGAACAAGCCATCGTGCCGCGCTTTCGGGCCGGCGACTTCTACGGGGGGCTGCACGCGGGGGTGGAGCAGATCCTGGCCGCGCTGGCCGGTGAGCCGTTGCCCCCACCGACCACCGCACGCGCCGCGGCAGGCGCCGACGCGCAAGAGGTGCTGGTCTTGGCGTTTTTTGCCGTGCCGGTGATCGCGGGCGTGCTGCGCAGCCTCCTGGGGCGGGTGCTGGGCGCCACCGCGACCGCGGGCGTGGTCGCGCTGGTCGGTGCCAGCCTGGGGCTGTCCCTGGGGTGGTGGGTGCTGTTGGCCTTGGCCGCGTTCGTGTTGGCGCTGATCGGGGTGGGCACGGTGCGCACGGGGCCCTGGCATGGCCGTGGCGGCTGGGGGGGT
>NZ_VJOL01000098.1 GCF_007556705.1 Tepidimonas thermarum
CAACTGGGCGGCGACGGACTTTTTGGCTTCCTGGCGGGTGACGAACTGTCCGGCATTCTGCTGCAGATGGAACTGGCAGCGTTGCCAGGGCACGGCGGGAAGGACGGCAGATATGAACGATCAGGTAGAGGTCTGGATGGTGCTGGAACCCGCGCAGGCGCTGGCTTTGGCTCAATTCGTCAAGCGTGTCCGCTGGACCGAAGTCCGGCAAAACGCCGTGGGCGACGACGAAGCCGACTTGATGATGGACGCCATGCGCGAACTGGCGAAAGCACTCGCGGAGGCAGGCTATGCGCCGCGCTGACGAACTGCTGCCCGAAGTGCCCGCGCCCAAGCGGCGCGGACGCCCGCCGAAGGCCGCAGCGCAGGCGTTGGCCAACTACGACGCCGCCGACGTGGAGCGCCAGCCGGGCGAGCGCTGGGTGACGATGAGCAACGCGCTAACCCGCGCAGGACACGGCCTGACCCTTGCCGAGAAGCGCATCGTGGCCGCTGCGGTGTCCAAGCTGGACAGCCGCCGCGCACTGCCACCCGGCGAGGTGCCGCGCACCCGTATCACGGCAATGGAGTACGCCGAGGCCTTCCAGGTCGATCTCGACACGGCCTATGACCAGTTGCAGGCAGCGGCCAAAGCCCTTTACAAGCGGTCGATCACGTTCTACGAGCCTGCCCACAAGCGCAACGGCAAGCCGCTGCCGCCCACCAAGGTGCAAATGCGCTGGGTCGGGTCGGTGAAGTACCAGGACGGCGAGGGCTGGGTGGAGCTGGCATGGTGGCCGGATCTGCTGCGGCATCTGCTCGGCCTCAAGGCACAGTTCACCACCTACCAGCTACAGCAAGCGTCCGCGCTGCGCTCGGTCTACAGCTGGCGGCTCCTGGAACTGCTGACGCGCTTCGAGTCCACCGGCACGGCGGAATACACGATCGAGGACTTCTGCGCCTCGATGGAAGCCACCGAGAAACAGGCGGCGGACTTCGCCGCAGTGCGACGGAAGATCATCGAGCCTGCGGTCAAGGAACTGACCGAGAAAGACGGCTGGCTCATCCAGTGGCAGCCGATCAAGGCGGGCCGCAAGGTCAAGGCGCTGCGCTTCACCTTCATGCGCGACCCGCAGGGCCGCCTGCCCCTGGGGGGCTGAGCCGCTGCTCGGCCAGCTTCACCGGGTGAGGCCGCGGCCGCGCCCGGGCGGCTGGATCGGCGTTGCCTTGGCCTTGCCGTCGGTGTAGCCGATGGCAAGGTGTTGGCCGATCTTCGGTCGCTGACCTGGCGGCAGGTGGCCGAACCGCGCTTTCTCGTGGATCGCGGCCACGGTCGGGGACACGCGCTGCACGTAGTGATGGGCTGTTTCGCCCACAATCTGCCCCCGCGCGGTCGCACCTTCGCCGACGGCATACAGGCGCACCCCTTGGCCGATGGCCTGGCGGGCGAGCTGCTCGGCCTCCTGCCGGGACTGCTCGGCAGTCTTGGGCGCTGCCGCCCGCTCGGCGAGCTGGCGGTCGCGCTCCCGCTTGGCCGCTTCCAGGTCGCCCGACAGGTCGAGGATGCCCCGGTCGATCTGGCGGCCTTGCCGCTCCAACTCGCCCGCCTCGCGGGCCCGCGTCAGCCGGTCGGCTATCTCGGCCTCGAAGTCCAGCCGCTTGCGGCTCGGCTCGCCGGTGCGGCGCTCGTAGCCGGTGGCCGCTGGCCCAAGGTGCCGGGTCGGCTCCGCGTCTAGGCCGCGCTCGGCGTGGCTGCGGTGGTCAACCTGCACCGAGTGCCCCGCTTCGCGTAGGCGCTCGTTCTGCAACTGGGCGAACCGCTCCCGCCACTGCGTGACGATCTGCGGCCCGGTTTTCTGGTCGTCTAGCTCGCGGGTTTTCTCGCCGAAACCCTCCGGCCCTAGGCGGCGGGTGGTCAGCAGGATGTGGGCGTGGTGGTTGCGGTCGTCGCCGTCCTTGCCGGGGGCATGGATGCACACGTCAGCCGCGCATCCGTGCCGCTCCACGATCTCCCGCGCCAAGTCGCGGGCCAGCCGCGCCCGCTCGGCGGGGGAAAGCTCGGCGGGTAGGGCGATCTCGAACTCGCGGGCCACCGTCGAGTTCTTGCGGGTCTCGGCCTGCTCGGCAGCGTTCCAGAGTGCCGCCCGGTCGGCGGCCCACTCTGGCGCACCGGCAGGCAAGATCAGCTCGGCGGATTCGACGCCACCCTTGCGGGTGTAGTCGTGAATCTCGCCGGTGCGCTCGTCGGTGATTTTCACCCCGGCACGATAGGCCGCTGCCGCTGTCGCACTGCGACCGGCAGACCGGCTTATCGTCTTGACGGATAGGTGGTAGATCGCCACGGGCGTTTCCTCGGGGTGTCGGGGCGCAGCCCTGACCGCACGCAAACGAAGTTTGCATAAGTGCGCCCTTGCTGTTCGCTGCGGGTGGGTGTTGCGGCGTATTCTACGCCTGCGCACCCCCAGCACGGCGGGCTAAAATGCGGCCATCTCACACGCCAAAGGGGGACGCATGGCAAGCATCGACGAACGAATAGCGGCGCTGGAGGCCAAGCTCAAACAGGAGAAGGCACGCAAGGCGAAAATACTCGCCCGCCAACGTGCCGCACAAGCGAAGCTGACACGCCAGCAGGACACGCGCCGGAAAATCCTGGTCGGCGCTGCCATCCTCGCCAAAGTCGAGCGCGGGGAATGGCCGAAAGACAAGCTCCTGGCAATGATGGATGCCACGCTGACGCGGGCCGATGATCGCGCCCTGTTCGGCC
>NZ_VJOL01000099.1 GCF_007556705.1 Tepidimonas thermarum
GGTTTCCGCAATGCTCGCCGAACTCGACGACGAGTGGCTGACCGGCAAGGTCTATCTCAACTTCAACCTGTAACCCGGTTGTCATGACCACCCAACCGGAAATTTACAGAAAAGAGGTTGCACAATCGCCGCTTTGCCGAGCCGCGGCTTATCGACGAGCTGCTGTGCGCTCAGTGATGCCGGGTGGTTCGGCTGAGCGCCAGTGATGCAGCTCATTTTCTGCCATACGTGGCATCGTGATCCGGCGCGATGGTCAGAAAACGGATGAAATCCCCGTCTCTGTACGCAGTCGCCCGGCGTGCCTGGGTGATGCGCAGAGAGTAAACGGCATCGATGCCCTGGGGGGGCCTGACGCTGGTGATCTTTTCCCACTTCAGGCCCGGGTCGCGGTACAGCTGGTTCCAGGTCAGCTGTCGAATTTTGTGAAGCGTATCCAGGGCTGCGTGTCGCTCGGGCTTTTGCAGCGTCAGCAGGTTGTCCTGAAACACCGGGTTATTCAGGTCGAGCCTGACCTTGGCTTCACTGCTCGCCATGGCCAAGGCGCTTGAGCGTGTCTTCGACATCGATATCCGATGCGGCATGGGCCACGGACCATGCCATGGCCGCTTGCAGATCGGCTGCCGCCTGCGGCGTGTGCAGCCAGCGCTCGTTGTCCGGAACGACCGTGGCCGTGCGAACCAGCCAGACCCCAGGCTCGTACTCTTCCACCAGCACCTGGCGGCCAGCGTATTGCTTGCCCAGCGATATCTGGCCGTTGGTGCCGACGACCTTGACGGTGAGCGGGTGTGCAGTAGTGGCCATCATGGGACTCCCGTGTTGGAATGCACGATATTATATATTTCGTGCCGCACGATTCGGCAAGTGACCTGTTGCGCATGCAAGTTGGCTGGCAGACTGGCGAACGGGAACCTCAACCAAAGGTAAAAACAACTGAAAAATCCTTATCGATAGACCGCAACTGCTAAAAAGTCACCCCCTGATTGCCCCCGGAAACCGCCTGGTTCCGGGGGCTTTTTACGCATAAAACCCATCCAATATCAACAGTTTGCACTTGTTAAAAATCCCCGCCGCACAGCCGCAAAAAACACCTTCAGCGCCGGTGGCTACACGTGACACGTGGCCGGGTTTAGCCCCCCAGGTCACGGGATGCAGCGGGGGAGGGCCCCGCCAGCGCATCGGTTCCACCTGTGGGAATCGAGGGCGTATGAAGGGCATACGTTATGAAGTTGCATATCACGGAGGCTGCGCTCAAGGGCTGTGTGCCCAGCGACAAGCCCGCGGTCAAAGTGTTCGATTCGGAGGTCCCGGGGTTTGGGGCCCAGCTCACGCGCACCGGCGCAGGCAACTACTTTGTGACGCTGCGCAGCGCCGATGGTCAGCGCCGCCAGCACAAGCTGGGTGCTATCGGCAAGCTCGCCGCGCACGAAGCACGACAGCAGGCCCGAGAGCTGATGGCCAGCGTGCGCACGGGCAGTACCCCCAAGCGAGGCCGCCCGCCGGCCGCAGGCTTGAGCGTGTCGGACTTCTTTTACGGGCCGTTTCTGGACAAGTTGCGCGCGCAGGGCAAGCAAACCGAGACGCACACCTCGCTCTACCGCAACCACATCGAGCCGATTCTGGGCTCGTTGCCCATGGGCAAGGTCACGGCGCAGCACGCGCAAGCGTTTCAAGAGCAGCTGCGCCGCAAGCCCGTGGCGGCAGGACGCTGGACGACGCAGGCGGGCAAGACACTCTCGGAGGGCACGGTCAAGCGCGTGATGATATTGCTGCGCCACCTCTTCAACGAGGCCAAGCGCCAAAAAGTCCCCGGGGTTGCCGACAACCCCACCGCCGCGCTGAACCTGGGCAGCGAGGTCGCGCTTGTCAAAGGGCGCTTTCTGCAGCCCGAAGACGTCCAGCGCCTGCTGGCCGTGGCGCGCGCGCACGATGCCGACTTTGCCGACGCTCTTCTGATGGCGGCACTCACCGGACTGCGGCGCAGCAACGTCTATCGGCTGAGCTGGACGCAGCTCGACTTCGAACGCGGTCTGATTCGCTACGAGCCGGCCGAGGTCAAACAGAAGAAAGCGTTCGTCAAGCACCTGAGCGCCCCTGTGGTCCAGATGCTGCAGCGGCGCTTGGCGGCGCAACGCGAGGCAGGCGTGCAAACGCCGTGGGTGTTTGCCAATCCGAAGACCGGGCAGCCCTACCACAGCCGCCGCTGCCTGTGGGTGACGGTGCGCAACGCCGCGGGGCTGCCGAATCTGCGGCTGCACGACCTGCGCCACAGCTTTGCGTCCGCCCTGCTCGAAGCTGGCGTCAACCTCGTGGCGGTGAAAGAGGCGCTTGGGCACACGCAGCTCAAGACGACGATGAAGTACTTGCACATCACGGACAAGGCGCGCAAGCAAACCGAGGAGACGCTGGCACAGCGGCTGCTGCAGGCAGTGTGAATGCTCCCCCGCGGGTGGGCGCGGGGGAGTAGGCACAGAGGCTGCACAGGGCACAAGGCATGATTGATGCACGGGCCGGGGTGAAGCCGGCCCGTGCCCGTTATGATGGGTGGCATGTCGTACGACAGCAGTTACAAGTGGCTCTTTAGCGAGCCGCAGCTGGTGCAAGACCGATTGTGCAACCTCTTTTCTGTAAATTTCCGGTTGGGTGGTCATGACAACCGGGTTACAGGTTGAAGTTGAGATAGACCTTGCCGGTCAGCCACTCGTCGTCGAGTTCGGCGAGCATTGCGGAAACC